>CAMWJR010000051.1 GCA_947174645.1 uncultured Verrucomicrobiota bacterium
GGGAACCGCTTGTTCTGATACACAAGCCATAAATGAGGATGTCAGTGTGCCTAAGGATATTTTAGGCGATGTCGCGATCGTTTCAGACCTTTCAAAGGAACTGCAGCAGTTGCAGGAACGGCTAGTCCATACCCAGGCGGATTTTGATAATTATCGAAAGCGTGTTGCACGAGAACAGGAACAGCTCCAACGTCAGGCCGCAAGTGGCGTGATCGATGCGCTTCTGCCAATTTTGGATAATTTTGAGCTCGGACTTAATTCCGTCCAGGCCGAAGCGGGAGTTTTATCGGGATTCCAGATGATTTTTACCCAGTTACAGTCGCTGTTAAAGGCGCGCGGAGTCGCTATTTTGGCTCCGAAAAATGAGCCCTTTAACCCGCAACAAGAGGAGGCTGTCGCTTATGTGAACCATGACGAGGTGCCGGAAGAGTACGTTGTCGAAACTGTGAGGAAGGGGTATTGTTTACACGATCGTCTGTTGCGCCCAGCGTCTGTTGTCGTGTCGAAGGGAAGGGCATCATAAATGGCCAAAGAGGATTATTATAACTTACTGGGAGTTTCTAAAAGCGCTTCGGCGGAGGAGATTAAAAAAGCTTACCGTAAGATGGCGGTCAAGTATCACCCCGATAAAAATCCAGGCGATAAGTCCGCAGAGGAGAAATTTAAGCAGGTATCCGAGGCGTACGATGTACTTCGTGATGACCAGAAGCGGGCCGCGTACGATCGGTATGGACATGACGCATTTGACTCCCGAGCGAATGCCGGAAGCGGTTTTGCTCGTGGAGGTCAGACAGGCGGCGTAAATCCGTTTGATATTTTTCGCGAGGCCTTTGGAGGCGACGGTGGAATTTTTGGTGATCTCTTTGGTGGCGGCGGTAGTCGCAATCGCTCAGGACAGCAAGATGGTGCCGATCTACGTTATGATCTCGAAATCACACTGAAGGAGGCTTTTACGGGAGTCGAAAAGACCCTCAAATATAACCGCCATGTGACGTGTAAAAACTGTAACGGAACGGGAGCTGAGAGGGGCTCGCAGGCCGTTTCCTGTCCAACATGTCACGGTTCGGGGGTATTGACGATGTCGCAGGGATTCTTTTCGATGCGTCAGACATGTCCCGATTGCCATGGGACGGGTATGAAAATTACGCATCCTTGCCGTGTTTGTGAGGCCACGGGACGTGTTGTCGAGTCGACAAAGACAAAAATCAAAATTGCACCGGGAATGGGTAGCGGTGTCAAATTACGTCTTCCGGGATTCGGCGAGGCCGGCGTTCGTGGGGGCACTAACGGTGACCTGTTTGTTGTCGTCTACGTCAAAGAAGATCGGCAGTTTGATCGTGACGGCGATAACCTCCACTGCTATTTATCGATTCCGTTCACGCTTGCGGCGCTAGGTGGGGAGGTCAATATCAAAACCATCGATACGGAGGCCATTTTACGCATTCCTCCCGGAACACAACCGAATGCAATTCTGCGTATGCGAGGCTATGGGATGCCAGATTTCCGGACGGGAAAACGTGGCGATCAGATGGTTCATGTCGCAATCGAAGTCCCTAAAAAGTTGACAGCAGATCAACGGACAAAGCTCGAGGCGTTTGCGCTTTCCTTTGGTGAAGGCGAGAAGTCGTGGTTTTCGAAAATCCGCGACTCGTTCAAATGAGGTTACTCAGACGGTTTGCCGTGAGGCAATTGTATTTTCCGCTTCTTGCTTTAGGGGCTCAATGGCGTCGAGTAATTCCTTGAGGCTGGGGTTTACCTTGATGTTGTGCTCACAGACCTCTTGAGCGTGTTTGAGGAGACGTAATGCGCGCTTCGGTCGGTCGTCACTAAGGTAATGCTGTGCTGCTGAGACTAGGAGCGCCGGATTATCCGGAAGGATGTTGACGATAAAATCAAAAATTTCGAGACCCGCGTCGATATTTAAGGCAGAAAGCGTCTCGGCAAGACGAAGATAGGTGTAGGGAACGGCGGCACCTCCCGGCGACAATAACGTTAAAAATTGAAACATCGCAACCGCTTGCGGTAGCTGTTGCTGGGTAACCTGCTTTTCCGCATAATCGCTCAAAACGCGCACATCGTCTTCACTGACCGAGGCAAAGACGTCCTGCATATTACCACCTGTCTTGCTCCGCTCGTACAGCCGTCCGAGGACCGCCGCACATTCGGAATCAAACGTAAATATATCGAGAGCCTTGCGGTAAATTTCGATTATAGCAGGCGTGCTTTTAACGGAAGTACTCAGTGCCATCGGTACACCATCTTGCGACAAAACTTCCTGCATCATTTTTTCAATCTTGTCGCAAAACAAGCCAATCTCCCCTGCATCACCCATGGTAGAAAATATAGTAAATGAACGGTTAAAGGGAAGCTTTTATTTAAGATTCGATCTGGAATAGGTTTTTGAGTTGATCTCGTGTCGCTTCCGGTAGTGCCGATAGATCACCGGTTTCGACGACTTTGGGACGTTGAATACCTTTGTTTATAGGGGATTTTTCCGATGACAGTGAATGAGACTCTGGATCTTCAGGAGTTTCATATGAGGGTTCTGATAATGTTATTTTTCCGCAACAGGAGTGGGCGGATTCTTCCAGATCTTGGACTTTTTTGAGATCGGCAATGACCTGGTCGATAGAGCGTAATGCAAGGGTCTCAATGGCCTCAAAAAGTGCGAGTTGAAACATAACATCCGGCGTATTACTCTCCATGGCACGCTCGCGCGCTTGCATGACGATCGCTAAAAATTTCAGAGTTTTAGCGGCCTCGTGCGAATCGTTGTTTTGAGATAAATGACGACGAAGTGCCCTGGCGAGATCCGATAGGAGGTTGAAGAAATTACAGCGCTCACAGGCCTGAGTGATGACGGGGATTTGTGCACAATTCCCCTGATCGACGCAGCGTAAAATTGTCTCAATCTGATCCATTGGTGCGAGCCCGTAGGCTTCGACAACATCCTGTTCGGTGACGGTATTGTGGCCAAAGGAAGTGAGTTGATCGAGTATCGACTGGGCGTCTCGCATCCCGCCTTCTGCGAGCTGGGCAATCCGGTGTAGTGCAAGAGGTTCTGTATCGATGCCCTCCGCCTGCGTGATCTGTGTTAAGCGATCGACGATGACGTTTTCCGCAATCGGCTTGAACTCGAAGCGCTGGCAACGCGACGCGATGGTTGATGGAACCTTATAAGCTTCCGTGGTTGCAAAAATAAATTTGACGTGTTCCGGTGGCTCTTCGAGGGTTTTGAGTAAGGCGTTAAAGGCGGCCTGTGAGAGCATGTGTACTTCATCAATGATGTAGATCTTGAAGCGACAGGAGATCGGTGCGTATTGGCACTCTTCGCGGAGGCTACGGATCTGTTCGACAGAGTTATTCGAGGCGCCATCGATTTCGATCACATCGAGACAGCTCCCGGTAAAAATTGCCCGGCAGGGTTCACACTCGGGGTCAGCATCAATATTGGGCTCATCGGGGGCATTAAGCGCCATCGCTAAAAGCCGTGCTGTTGACGTTTTTCCGGTACCTCGAGGGCCGATAAATAAAAACGCGTGCGCAATCCGATGAAGCTGAATCGCATTCCGTAGTGTCTGAACGATGGGTTCTTGGCCTACAAGTTCACTGAACCGGCGAGGACGCCACCGGCGCGCCATCACCTGGTACGAGTCGGACATAGACCGAAATGTACCGATTGCAGTGCGCCGATTCAAGTTTTTATTTGCTCTCGAGACTGCGATAGATTGTGGGTTGCATTGCCGTAAAGAGTTGCTATGGTTTTCAGTCGTCGAGGAAGATGTCGTGGCGTCGGAAAGTATTAAAACTAGTGGTATGCCTTGGGATGAGTTGCTCGAGTGTCGGCGCAGATCACTTTACGCAGTCGCTCGAGGAAGCCCGCATCAAGCTCGCCGAAAAAGAACCACGCGAGGCCATTCGTCTGTTGGAGCGCTGTGTCCGCTTACGTGGAAAGAATGCGGAAATTTCCGAGCTTCTTGCCCAGGCCTGTGTAGCCGATGAGGATCTAGAGCTTGCGGCATTTTATTTTGAAGAAGCGGCGAGTACGGATGAGTTGAAATACTACTGCTACCTTCGGGCGGCAGAATTATACCAGCAACTTTCGGAACCGATGCAGGCGCTTCAGTGCTACGAAGAATATTTGAAAATTTGGCCCAATGACCGTACGGCAGCGTTAGGGTATGCGAATCTGAAGCTACAAGCCGGAGATCGGAAGCGTGCACTGGAGATTTTTGTTGCACATGCAGATCACGATGCCGACGTCTGCTTAAAAGTCGCAGATCTGTTTCAGTCTTTTGGTAATTTAACACAAGCGCGTATCGGTTATAACGCCGTTTTGGAGCACAATCCCAATCACCGCGAGGCGCTTCATCAGCTGTGGAATTTGTACGTCCAGTCAAAAAATTATGCGGCATTAGTACCCATTGCGCAACGTTTATGCGATTTCGGTGAGCAAGAGTACCAGGGCGTTCCGCTGGATCTATTTCTGTCGGTTTCAAAGGGCTACGAACAGGCGTTTGATGCGCTTTTAGGTCCCGATATGGCTTTTTTATCAGGACCGATACGGATAACGCTACCCTCTTGGGTTTGGCGTCCCATTGCGATTACGACAATGCCTTCAAAACTCTTGAGCAAAAAAGAACGCCTCAAGGGACTCGAAGAAAAGGTCGTTGCTGCAAAATCTAAGGGCGGTTACGAGGAAGCGATTGCGAATCTCTGGCAAATCCTCGGAATGAACGGCAAAAACGTTGACGCGTGGATCGAGCTAACGGAATGCCTCGAGCATATCAATAAATACGATATTGCGGAGATGACTATCCAAGAGGCGATGAAGTCTCAGCCGTCGGTCGAACTCTATAGAGCCTATTTGGGGATCATTTTGCGTACGCATGGGTCGGCGGAGTACGTCCGAATCTTGCGAGATGTTAAGCACAAGTTCCCCAAAGACGCAGATCTTCGGTTGATGTGGGCCAAAGCGCGCGAGATGTATTTGGGTGACGCCGCTGGGGCACGCCGCTCGTACAAAAAGTTCCTAAAGCTAGCGCCGCCGGATCATCCTGAGATTGACCTCGTCCGTCGCCGGTTGGCCACTTATCAACACTTATAGGAATATGGAGCGTGAGGAATCGAAGGAGCGGCGTTGGAAGCGGATTCGGATTGTTAAAAAACTATTAAAACTCGTTCCGCGACGGGATAATATCCACCGTTATCCAATTTTAAAGTATTTTGCCAATGCTGCGCGGCAGAGAACATATCTGTGGTCATTCCGGGTAACGGAGGCGGTTCCGGCACTCTATGCGGGATGGATTCTAACATTAATGCCGGTGATGTCGGTTCAAGTGATCATTGCCTGTGTTTTAGCGTTTCTCTTTCGGGCGAACATCATGATTTTAGTAGCGCTCCAATTCATATCAACGCCATTTACGGTCCCATTTTTGTGGTACATCGCGTATCGCGTTGGGGCATTTTTTGTAACAACCTTCGGTACCGATCGGCTCCAGACGCTGCGGCAATCGTACGATCTCGAGTGGTTTAAGCAAATGCTCAATATATTGTTACACGGCCAGGAAGGAATGAAGGCGTTTTGGTCAGTCTACGGGCAACAATTCATTCGTGTATTTTTTACGACGACCCTTGGTGGAATTATTTTAGGCATTATTTTAGGCCACCTGAGTGCGGCGCTATACAAGTATCTTGCGCGGTATTACAGTCAAGCGTCCACTCCGAAAGTATGATCATTTTAGAGGTTCGTCGAAATAGGGTTCCGTGTCTCTTTATACGATTTTTATCAGAAGCAACAGGCTTTTGCGGACGTGTCGCTAATTGAATAAAAATATATTAAAATCTACAGAAGTAGTTGCCATGGTCATAAGTCCATTACACAAGAAAGGGCATAAAAGGTTTGACCACAGGGCGGTGTGCGCTAGGTATTGGCGGAGCGGGGGATTAGCTCAGCTGGTTAGAGCACTTGCTTCACAC
>CAMWJR010000052.1 GCA_947174645.1 uncultured Verrucomicrobiota bacterium
GCGCCGCTCAGAAGTCGATTGAATCATTAGAATCATCATCTCGCACATGAGATCCCCGAGACTATTGACCTTTGTCGACTGAAAGTCCTTCCCTTTCATCCCAAATGCGAGCTCGTTCAATTTTTCCGAGCGCTTTTCGATTTTTTGCGCCGCACTAATCGACGTAATATTTGTGTTATTGAGGTGGGACTGCGCCGTTCGGTCAACTGTCGCCTGGATCGTTATGGAATCTAAGGTCATGTTCGCGCCCAGATTCATCGCAACTGCATTCAACGTAGCTGCATCCATCCCTGAAGCATTATCGCCCGATGCGCGCTTAACGCCCGACGGATTCGAGTTTTTCGGGATATGGGTATCCCCAGGAATGGTCTCCGTCTTGCTCATACACTTACACCGTGATGTTGCGAATAATTTCCATATTTGTCTCACCGTACTCGCGGATTGCCTCCGCTGCGCGCTCATAGGACGCCTTGACGTAAGACATCAGCGATTGAATATCGGCCATCTGGTTATCAATGATCATCTGGTAAAACTCATCGAGCGCCTTGTAGCGCGTGTTGATCGCGTCAACTTCCGCAGCATACATCGTGTTGCGATTGGTTTCTTCATTGAGTGCTAGATTATAGAGCGATTGATAAAATTGCATCGTCGCCTGAACCATGTTTTGTAGCCGTTGACTCGCGATCATGATTTGCTGAAAAATATTGAGGTGCTCAAGTCCTCTCAAACCCGCAATTGCTCGCGCGCCCGTGGCAATACCGGAAAGTGCTTGGCTTGCCCGACGGGTACCCCCTGTCGCTGTCCGGTTGCTAGAAGAGAGAAAATTCCCGTGTACCGTATAAGCTCCAAAATCCGCATCGCCATAGAGACCACCCCCGGGACTTTGTATATCAAGAGCTTTGGCAACGTCATCAAATTTATTATCAAGAGCTCCCTGTTTGATCTCAGCAAAGGTCATGTCGCCACGTTTAAGTCGCAAATTGACTTTTTCTAGTGTATCCAATTCCTTTCCGGTTTCACCAGTTCCAATTTCCGTCCGTGATCTATCAAAAGCTATATCCCTCCCCCTACCACGAATGTCGCGCATTCGTCCCGTATCATATCCAGAATCGATAAAATCAATTTCCCCAACAAGCTTTCGATTGGAAAGATCTTGTTTCTTAATCTGGTCCTCTAGGTCCTGTATTTGATCTAGGGAGTATTTGTTAGTTTCGGCACTATCCAAATCCTTTCTTAATCCCTTTAAGCTCTCCCGCCCCTGATCCAGTTGTTCCTGTAAATTAGCTCGTTTAATTTGCTGATTTTTTTCGAAATTACGGATATCTAGCGATTGCTCGATATCTTTAAATTTTCCTTCGCGCATTTTACCTTGCATTTCAGCAATCGTAAGATCGCCATCTTGAAATTGATTTATGGCGTCACCTGACACATCTGATGAATGACGGAGCTCATGCTGCGCGTTTTTACGTACATCCCCCGCTAACTTTCGGCTTCCCCCTGCATCAACAAGGTCAATTTGCTCAATGAGCTTTCGATTGTCCATGACTTTATCGTCAATGGCCGTTTGTAGCTTGGCCACCTCCTCTGTGTTACCAGCATCGCTTGCCTTTTCCAGATCAGCTCTGAGGGACTCTAACTGCTTTCGACCTGCACCGAGTTGATCTTCATAATTTTTGATAAATTTGGGATCGGAAAGAAAGTCATCAAATACATCACGAAATGTTCGCAATAAATCAGCACTTGCAACCATAACGCTATTCATCTGATCCGCTACGACCTCGCTAGCTTTGGCTAGTTCACCCAAGTTGTTCGCTCTGGCAATATTGGCAAATTTATTAAACGACTTACTTAGTTCCTGTGCCTGTTGCGTGATGTCACCTAATTGCGCTTCAAGTTTCTGGGAATTTTTAAGGATTCCAACAGCATCCTCGCCATTGAGCGCATTTTGAAGCGCCGTTTTGGTCGCCTTTGCATCTTCGACAAGTTTTTCGAGCTTTTTCGTGCCCTCCTCTAGGGTTTGAACGCTGTCTTCGAGCACTTTGATGGTATCCTCCGATGCCTCTCCTGCTTCTTTGAGGGTTTTTATAGCATTTTGTGCTGCCTGAATGTTTTCACTTGCCGACTTGGTTGCTTTCTGAGCATTTTCGATAACTTCCGTCGCTTTTTGTACCTTTTGTGCGGCGTCAGCGGCCTTGTCCATCGCACTTGCTCCAGCCTTTGCGCCGGCAAGCGCACCATTGGCGATATCGGCTACCATGAATGCCATATCAATTGACATCTGTAGCGCCATTTTTGCCTTATCGTCGCTCATTCCTTGAGTTAAAAGCTCGCCCATGCTTTTTCCCAAAATCAATTCTGCCGCCTGGAATGCGAGAAGTACCGATCCAATTGCAATTACCGCAGGTCCCGCCGTTCCAAAAGAAGCAATCGTTGTTGCGGCACCGATGAGGAACATGATAATTTTGCCGTAATTACTATTGAGAAACTTCATGATGCCCGACTTATTGAGCTTCTCCATGAAGAGCTGGAACGGGCTTTTGTAGCGTGACTTCCGGATCGCCTTTTTGGTTTCCAAAATTTTGGTGTTACTGGCACCCAATTTTTGATTTTGTGTACACTTAATTCCATCGAGCTGCGTATCCAGCATGAGCTCATTTTGGAGCGTCGATATGATCAGCATCGCCATCGCGACGCCGACGGAAGTCATCTCGGTAATATCGATCTCCGGAAGCTGATAGAGTCCGTTGTCCTTGTTGGCCTTTACATTCGGCGTATAGCAAAACATCGCATCAGTCATGTGCGCAATACGATAGCCTAGAACCGTTTCCGCTTGATTGGCGAGTTCCGCTTCTGATAGTCCCTTCAACTTCGGATCGGGATATGTCGTACTGAGTAAAATATCGGTTAAAGAATAAACTTCTCTCATGATACAGTCTCCTCGTGATTTTTTGTGTTTTGTCGGATCAGTTCTAGCGTTCCCTTCGCACGTTCGGCAAGATCCGGACGCTTTTGAGTTTCTTGAAATACTTCGACCACTTGGTTAAAAAATTCGATCGCGCCCTCACGGTTTTCAAGTGCAAGGCAGCAATCCGCCATTGCTGAAATCACTTCAATATCGGAAGGATTTAAAAAATAGGCCGCGAGATAGACTCCTAACGCGGCGTCGTATTTGTGCTCGATAAAAAGCGTTACGGCAAGCGCCTTCCAGTAGCGTACTTCGAAATGATTCATCATCGCCAAGCAGTAAAAAATCTTTTCTGCATCTTCGTATTTATGCTGTTTGAACAACGCAAACCCGATACTGTACGCGGCTTCGAGGTGACGTTCGTCGAGTCCAGGGAAGTCGTCCAATAAAGTTCGCCAAAACATCGAGGGACCTCGGAAATGTTTTTTTAGAATTTGATCAAATTCGCTGCGTCCTGTTTCCAGCGGGATACGTGCAGTATCTCGCTGGGTTTCGACTTCTTTTCCCCTCGCTCCCATTCCGGAGCGCATTATAAGGAATTTTTCTCAAAATTCCATTGTTTTTAATGTTCTTTTTACCGAATATTGGAGTAGATCTGCTTCCAAACATCGCCAATCGACTTCAACATTTGAGTTGCGAGCGAGGTTGTCTCATTGCAGCGCTGCATCATTCGTTGCATTTTCGTCGTAATAGTCTGACCATCGGTGGTAATTTGGTCGACATGGATACGCATGTTTTCACTCCAGAGTGAGACTTCGTCAGCGTTCAAACCGGTTGAGCCATCACCATAGAGTTTATTCAACACGCGTTTAATCTTGGGCTCCTCTATCCAGCATTGTGTCAGCGTTTTCTTCTCGTATTCTTCGACGTTCTCATCTTCGGTAAATAATCCCGGCCCATCGATATAAGACTTGATTTGTTTCACATCCTCCTGGCTAAACGTTCGATCGCAGCCCAAGGCAGAGGCAACTTCAGGATCGGTGAGACTATTGAGTGATTCAATGGCTTGGGATTTATTGATCTCTTTCGTAAGGTAATTGATTGCCAATCCTGTTACGATATCACCATACACCGAGGCCATTGCTTCGAGTTTGTACATCAAAATCAATGCATTGTAATCGTAGTCTGGTTCTGTTAGATTTTCTTTATGAACACTCTTTTTGGAATAATAAAACTTTTGGTGGGCCATCAAATCGAAAGCCTCAACTAACTTTTGATTTGAACCCGAAGTGAATTCTCCCGTTGAAGTATCTGAGGCTTTACCCATTTGTTTGGCGAGATATTTGTAGTGTCCGGTGCCATTCCAGTTGTTCGAAATTGGCGCCCAATTTTTGAGTTCCAAGCCATTCGTTGCGTCACCATTAGGTTTCTTTTTATTGGAACAAATTCCCTCAATAGTGCAGGGAAATGGCAGAGAACCTCCTTTCATCTTTTGAAATAAAGCTTCCGTGTAAGTTCCTAACACAGAACGCACTTGAGCGGTATCATCCTCTTGGATAATTTTATTCCGATAGAGCCAATAGGCATCAATAAGTTTATTCTGCGAACCTGCGGTGAAATTTTTCGTTCCATATAGTTTCGTATCACCACCCTTGTTTTTGACGCAGGCACTATTGATAACCCCCATTAAAGATCCTAATCCGGCTCCGGCCAACCCACCGGCTGCTCCTGCACCAATTGCGATTCCAATTCCGGCCAAGACTGCTGTTTTTGTCGCCATTGCACCGAGAAAACCCAAACCTAGAGCTCCTGCTGCCCCAGCAGTCGCAACTGTCAGCACGGCAATAGCAGCGACAGCAATTGCCATACCAATAGCCATTAAGGCGCCCTGCCCCTTTTGCTGTACTTTTTTTGCAACTTCTCCGAATTCCGCGCTGGCATCATCGGTTAGTTCATACGCTTCTTTCAAAGAACCTAATTCTAAAAGGTCACGATCTGTAAGGTCATCCAACATGGTGTTTTGGCCGACATCACCACCGTTTTTAAGCTTCCCTTGAGACACATAGGTAAACAGATTGGAAACATCTGCATGGTTCGACTCGAGGTAACTCATGCGCTTGTTGAAATTCGAATTTTCGTAGGTCAATAGCGAGTTATCGTCCATGGCGTTTGTCGGCATCGTTATGTTGTGTTTTTTGAAGTACATGATGACTTCGGCAGGGATCACGACCTTCGCGTTATCGCCTTGTTTCGCCGCCTGTGCCTGAACTTTATTGATTTTGGAAAGTTTCGCGTTCGCCTCCGCGATTTTTTCGTTATTCTCTTGGATTTCTTTCAAAAGATCAGCCAAGAGATTCTTTTGCATCGTAAACTTCTCATACAGGATTGCCATCAGACGGAACATCATCCCATAATGTGAATAGTCGCCGTGCCAGAGCGAATCCGAGCTGATGTAGACCGGATCGGAAATGTTATCGACCTTATCTTCGATGAAAATGGGATCGCCGTTTTTGCCGTAACCGTAAATCACACGGTAATATGTACCACTGCAGGATTCGAGTTGTTTTTCGGTCAATGTCCCGGTCACTACCCAAGCACCGTTGAAGTAGGCATATTCTTTGGGCCTTAACATTAGTAATGAGCGCTGGTAAATTTCGAGTTGTTGTGAGTAATTGAGCCAATCTTTGAGCTGTTCTAAATACTCATCGAGTGGACCTCCACGAGCAGGAATCGCCTCGATCTTGGTCTTGTATTCCGCGAAATCAATTTCTGCGGCATCGTACCTGTCCATAACCTCGTGAATCTCCGAGGATTGAATTTTGTAGAGGTATTGGTCCTGGGTAAATTTGCTACTATCGTAGGGCTCGAAATTGATCACTAAACCAATATAGGTTTTTTTATCGGCGACATTTTTCTCCCCCAGCCAAGCCCGGAAGTTTTTGATCTTTTGCAATAGATCGGCATCCATCTGCCC
>CAMWJR010000053.1 GCA_947174645.1 uncultured Verrucomicrobiota bacterium
GGTGTATAGTGAGTTAACAACGGATAACCCGATTGATTTGGCCCGTTACCAGCTCGCCAACTGCTATATGGGCCGGATGGGACTGATTAACTCTGGTGGTGCTTCCGGTGATAACGATTTTGAAGAAGCGGTTCGGACGGCAATTATCAATAAGCGTGCGGGTGGATCCGGTTTGATTTGCGGGCGTAAGGCGTTCCAGCGCTCGATGGCTCAGGGCATTGAACTCTTAAATACCATTCAGGACGTCTACCTTGATCACTCGATTACGATTGCGTAATCGCCTTGTCTTCATGGCGCGTTTTTTTAGAGATACGCCATGGATTTGTTTCAACTGGCGAGGAAGTGTATCCTCGTCATGGGTGTCGCGAATAAAAAGAGCGTTGCATGGGCGGTTGCCCAGCTTTTAGAAGCTCTTGGGGCGGAGGTTCTTTACAGTGTCCGTTCGCCTCAACGTTGTGATTCCGTTCAAAAGCTCTTACCAGGACGTGAAATTTATATTTGCGATGTCGAAGATCCGGATCAAATCACAGGTCTTGCGGAAAACATCCGACAAAAGCATCCTATTGTACATGGAGTTGTCCACTCAATTGCATTTGGAAATTACGCCGACGGCTTTAAGCCCTTTCACGAAACCAAGCGGGTAGATTTTTTACAGGCAACACAAATTTCCTGCTTTTCACTTGTCGAGCTTGCGAACGCCTTAAGGCCATTGTTTGCCAATGACGCTTCCGTCGTAACGGTTGGAATTTCGTCACAAGTAACAGCCCCGACCTATGGTTATCTCTCCCCGATCAAAGCCGCACTCGAAAGTGTTGTCCGGTTTTTAGCGAAATCTTTTAGTGCCGATAGCGAAGTGCGTTTCAATTGCGTTAAAGCAGGACCGTTGAAAACGAGTGCCTCCGCGGGAATTCCCGGCTATGTTGATAATTACCTCTATGCGGAACAGATGACGCTTCGGAAACGAGCCGTCACGACTGAAGAGGTCGCTAAAACGATTTTATTCTTATTGAGTAACCTTTCAACGGGCGTCAATGGCGCTGGCATTGTCGTAAACGCGGGTATGGACTTCAATTACTTCGACGAGGCGCTGGTACATCGGAATTTAAAATAAATGTAAAATTACCTTGTAAATCCAGCGATTTCCTGATAAAATCAGCACTACTATGAAAATTGCAATTATAGGTTCGGGATTTGTCGGCAGTGCAACGGCCTTTCAGCTTGTGATGAGTGGTACGGCGCACGAAGTTCTCCTCATCGATAAGGATGCCGCGCGGGCCGAAGCCGAGGCCATCGATATCGTGCATGCGACCCCTTGTGGCCACCATAACCGGATCTCTTTTGGGGATTACAAAGACCTCATGGGATCCGATATTATTATTTTCACCGCGGGTGCGAACCAGAAACCCGGTCAAACACGCCTTGATCTTCTCAAGGTCAACGCCTCGATTTTTAAGGAAATTGTTCCGCAGGTGATGCAATACGCCAAAGATGCGATTTTCCTCGTTGCTTCTAACCCAGCCGATATCATGACCGAAATCGTTCTTCAGCTATCGGGTCTTCCGAAAACACGTGTTATTGGTAGTGGGACGCTTTTAGATAGTGCGCGTTTCCAGTCGGAAATTGCTCAGTTTTTAGGAATTTCCTCCGAGACTATTAGTGCGTATGTACTTGGTGAACACGGCGATAACGAAGTCCTCATCTGGTCGAAAGCCAACGTCGGGATTATGGGTATCGAAGATTTCGCTCAAACCGTCGGCAAGGTCTTTACTAAAGAAGTCCGTGGTAAAATTGATGATAATGTCCGTAATGCTGCGTATAAAATTATCGCTGGAAAGCGTGCGACATTCTACGGTATTGCTGGTGCTTTAACGAAAATCTGCCATACGATCGCCATGGATGCCAACGCAATTCTCCCGGTATCTTCGCATCATGAACGCCTCGAGTCCGCCCGCGATATTTGTCTCGCCATGCCAACGGTCGTCAACCGTCAAGGAATCGTACAAGTTTTACACCCAAAATTCAGCGAAAACGAACGGATCGGCCTCGATAAATCCGCAACCGTTATCGAATCTTATACCCAACAAATCCGCGCCGAACTCTAAAAAGTTTTTATCTTGAAGTAGCCGGTAATCGCAGTAGAAGATACGGCTATGACGACGGATACCCAAAAAAATGAACCTCAAAATCGGCCGATTGATTTCGCGATCGCGGCCGTTAATAAGCAGTTTGGCGACGGGTCCGTCATGCGGATGGGCGATGCGAAAAAAATGAACGTTTCGGTCATCTCAACCGGTTCGCTCTCCCTCGATCTCGCCCTAGGCGTCGGGGGTCTTCCACGTGGTCGGATTTGTGAAATTTACGGTCCCGAGTCCTCCGGGAAAACGACGCTCTGTCTCAGCGTGATCGCGGAAGCCCAGCGCAAAGGCGGCAATGCGGTATTTATTGATGTCGAACACGCACTCGATCCGAAATACACCAAAGTCGTCGGCGTTGATCTCGATAACTTGATGGTCTCACAGCCCGAAAGTGGCGAGGATGCGCTCAATATCGCTGAAACCCTCATTCGCTCCGGCGCGATTGATGTAATTGTGATTGACTCTGTCGCCGCACTGATCCCAAAGGCTGAACTCGAAGGCCAGATCGGCGATACTACTATTGGTCTACAAGCTCGGATGATGAGTCAGGCTATGCGACGGCTCACCTCTGCCGTCAGCCGTACGCAATGTATTTGTATTTTTACGAACCAGATCCGCGAAAAGATCGGAATTATGTTCGGCAGTCCCGAAACGACCCCCGGTGGCCGTGCACTTAAATTTTTTGCCTCCGTACGCCTCGACATCCGGCGTGTCAACCAAATCAAGGACAACACTGGTCATTTCCTCGGCAATCGTACACGTGTCAAAGTCGTTAAAAATAAAGTCGCTCCCCCTTTTACGGAATGCGAATTCGACATCATGCGTAACGAGGGAATTTCCCAAGCGGGCTCCCTCATTGATCTCGGCATCGAATACGATATTTTAGAAAAAAAGGGCGCCTGGATTGCCTTCAACGGGAAAATGCTCGGTCAAGGCCGTGAAAGTGCCAAACAAGCAATTCGCCAGGATCCACAATTAGCTGCGGCCATTCAGAAAGCGATCGTCGCCCGCGTAAACGTTTCTGGTGGCACGGTATTAGCCGAAACTCCTGATGAGCCCTCGACTCCGGAATCGTGACCTCACACATCTTTAATGCCATTGCCGCGATAACCTCCCAGGATTCCGTCGATCTGGTTGTCCAAGAAACGGATGGCACGTTACAGATTCGCGGCCATCTTCCGTCTGGCCGTAAACTTGCTCTCCAACTCTGGCCCCACCGCGTTGCATCCCTCTCCTCACTTGATGCGGACTTCACAATTGAGTCCGGCGCAACGCTCTCCCTCCAAATCCAATACCATGGCACTGCCGAACAATCCTTTTCCTGCAAAACCTCACAATATCACATGGGCGCACAGGGAAAATCAACCGTCACAGTCAACGCCGTGGGCGAAGATACCGCTCATTTCGATTACATCGGCACCATTGAAGTTCCCGAAAAAGTAGAAAACATCACCGCAACACAACGCTTCCGCGGACTATTACTCTCCCCTTCCGCGACCATCACCGCAACGCCGGTCATGCGCGTCGCCTCGCGCGACACCGTCTGTGAACACGGCACTTCCATTGGCCCCATCGATCCCGAAATTTTAGAATACTGCTCGCTACGTGGGATTGATCAAAAAAGCACACAAGACATTTACGTTTCTGGATTTTTAGGCGAATGCCAGCGCATCGAAAACACCTGATAACGCCGACCTAACTCGGTTTTTTCCTCATCGAACCACTCCGGCAAACGTTGTACCAATGCTTCACAATGGGCTTCTGCTAAAATCTGCCCCTCATCATCCAATGCATTGCCGTAAACGTAAATTTTAAAGGTATCGCCACGCGCACAGAGAACGGTTCCAATGGATTGCAAAAGATCCGCTTGCGTTAAAAACCCAGGCGCACCCGCCCATGTGGGACCGCTTGCGGCCTCGTCATCGAAAAAAGGCGTATGTACTTGAGAAATAATGTTTTCCCCGCCATATTCTGCGTTAATACTCGTAGCGTCAATCGCCGCCTGTAGTGCTCCTTTTAAACCCAATTCCGCATCGGGATGTTCTTTTGAAACGAGTTTCCGGTTAATGAATTCTCCTAAACTACCCGCAACTCCCCTCCGCTGAATCTGCTGCACGACAGCCTGCGCTAAATCCCGAACCGCTTGCTTGCCCATTTGACGTAATCCTGCCGGTTGCGACGATGTTTGAATCCGGGAATATTCCGCATAGCGCGTATCTCCCGTAATTGCACCCGCCGTACTGCCAAGCAACGCCGCCCAGGCTTCCGGCGAAGTATTGTTGACGTTAAACGCTCCCTGCAACACAAGATTTTCCGCCGCATCGTGACAAGAATAAAGTGCCTCTTCATCCGCCCAAACCCACGCCTTTTGTCGCGGATTGACCAAAATAGTTGGACGATTGAGGCCCGTCGACGCGATAAAATAGTGATCCCAAAGCGCACGATTGAGCGCATAACTGTAGTCGTACAGCAACTCAACGCGATGGTGTGACGGCCACACCGAATTTGTAAACGCCGGGTTCTCTTGGAAAAATCGATCACGCTCGATCCATGGATTTTGAAACGAATTTCCAATCGCATACAGCGGATGATATGAAAAAACGCCCACGTTCATGTGCTGTAAAAACCCAAGATTGAGAAACTTATAATGCGCCTCCGGTAGGTCTAAAATAGACCGAAAGCGCGAATAGTCGTTGAATTGTTCCCATGTATTGGCCAATTTAATGGAACCGCTAGCCAGCGCATCGGCGTCGGAAAGTCCCCTCCACGCGGTCTCCCAAGAACCATAACCCGGTACCGCACCAGTTCCAGGATTCAGACCCGTCACGGCATCCTGACACGCCGTCCGCCCCGCTACCGGTGCATAAGGATTGTTTTCCAGGAATGGCCGCGTCTGCTTGAACCGGGCACCAATGCCATACAACGGAATCGTCTGATTATGTAAGGCTCCCAACACAATCGAAAAATTGCGATCGCTCCGAATTGTCCCTGGACTCATCGGTATATCTCCAATCTGCTGCAAAACACGCTGATCGCGATCGGTCAAACTTAAATAAAAATGATCCCAACTGTCATATAAATTGGGCCAACAATCGCCTTGTCCGGACGGATAACTTTCCCACCAGCAAGACGCCGAATTTTCCGGAGGGCGAACCACAATGCTATGCGCATCCTCATTCTTGAGCACGGAGGATTCCGATATTCGTAGTTCCGAATGATTTTTCGCGACGAGATAGCGCGGTTTGTTTTTTGGAAATTCAGTTTTTACAGCACCACCGAAGATACAGCGAAGATATTTTCCCGTTGCCTCCGGTCTCCAATCAGATGCGTAATCCTCAAACAACCCATCACGCAATACAGCACCACTGTCGTCAAAGAATCTACAGCGAAATGTTGGCGTTTTTTGATAATGTAAAACGCTTTTCGCATCCATCTGCGCACGCGGTACAAACGGAGCGTCTTGCGTCGCCGATAGGAATGAAACACCTAAATCTCGATCGAACGGATTCTCAAGGTGAAAACCAAAATTCGTCCGTAAAGCCAGAGTCACTGCACCTTCTGCTTCTATAAACGGATAAAGACTTATATTATTAATAAACTCTGTTCCGATCGGATAGATCCCATACTGTGTAGC
>CAMWJR010000054.1 GCA_947174645.1 uncultured Verrucomicrobiota bacterium
ATATAGAGGTGACGCCCATCGGCGGGGAATACGACTTTTTGTGGTCCTACGGCAATGGGCCGAGCATTGGTTTTTAGTTGCCGCGTAAAGAAGTCATTGAAGGAGGTAAATTCGTTGAGCTGTTTTACGCACATCGACGTATCAACCTGATAATTTTCAACGAACGGTTTAATCTTCTTTTTTGACGAGGGCCATCGCATAAGCCAACCGTAGAGCTCGGAGACCGCCTTACGTTTAATCACCTGATTAAGGGCTAACTTTCCAACCGCAGAGCTATAAAGAAATCGAAGAAAGGCCTCCGCATAAACCCGTTCCTGCTCGAGTTTTTGCGTATATCGGTTGAAGAACTGGACCTCCTTTCCCATCGGTACGGGGGTGAGTGAAACAAATTTTTCCCAAATGGAAAGGAAAATTTGAAACAGCTCACACTTGACGATTCGCGATACATGTCAACGCCAGATCCTCAAGTACATTAATTTTTGTTTCAAAGACTTTTGGAGCGTCATTTTAATAGTACCCCTGGTCAATGAGATGATTCAGCTGGGCTTCGGCGTAAGGAAGGTCATCGAGGTACGTCAATCCCAACCAGTGTGCTTGTGTCGGTATCAGTTCCATCGGTGTCGGTATATCGGATGCTGTAATCGTTGTGGGGAGAAAGAATTCGGCCTCTTCGTTAGAGGCGTTATTTTTGAGGAATGCCTTAAATTTGCGCTCCAGGATTGGAAATATCGATCGATTTAATGCGAAAAGATTCAGCGACACGGGCTGTTGAGGAGGAAGTATCACCTTTCGCTGTGAGCGATGTTCAACGGCTTCGATGATACCCGTTGCATTGCGTTGGATCTGAACATATTCTTCGATATGAATGATTCGGTTTCCCTCTGTTCGAATTACCCCGCGCGAAACCGCCCCGTTCGGCGAAAGCGTGTTTTCTAAAAAATATCCGACGCAACCATAATTTTGACCTCTGGAACGACACAAAAACTGTACCGCATCTTCCACCGTCTCCCGACCATAATAATCATCCGCATTGAGCACCAAAAATTGCTCTCGCGCAAAAGGTTCCGCGCAAAGGAGGGCATGGCCCGTTCCCCAAGGCTTTGTCCGCTGCGGCCCCTTCTGGTCCTGGAATACGAAATCAAACTTCATTTCCGATAACGCAGGGACCAGCTCCTGTTGGAAGTAGGGCAATAGACCCGAACGCGTAACGATGATGACGTGCCGAATTCCCGCCTTTTGCCCGTCGATGAGGTTAAACCGAATCAACGGCCACTGATATCGCGATAAAGCGACAATTTGCTTAGCCGCCCCAAACCGCCGTCCCATCCCTGCCGCCAAAATGACCACCGACACATCTTTCACGCCCCAAAAGTGAAAATTCTAAACCCAATGACCAGACCGAATCGCTAGGAAGGATTGATATTTGAAAAATTTTTTATAAAATTAGCGCATGAATATCAGCTCGATTGGCACAAGTATCGTTAATTGGTTTAAAAGTCTTCCGAGCAAGTTTTGTAGTCTTTTCCGCAAAGGGAAGGGAAGTGTTCAGATTTCAAACGCCCAGAGTAAGGATCCTAATGTCCATAATGGAACATTAGGTAACGTGGGCCTAAGCGATGCTCAGCATTTTGAGAAATCTGTAAACCGTACGCGTCAAGCGCCTATGTCCTTTGAAGCGTGGTGTGGCCTGTGTACTACAGAACGGGAAAATATTCGTGCACAGTTCCGAACAGATGCGAAACTAAGCCAGACCATTAAGCAATTTGTCGCCAGTGAAGCGTTTATCGATGATACCGAAGTCGGCAAAGCAGCGTGCTACAAGTTTGCAAAGGAAATTTTTGCCCAAGTACTCGGTGGTATGACTCAAACGGCGCTGGGTGCACACGATATCGCGCTAGAGGTACGACAGTGCATTTTTCAGTTTGTGTCGGAAGTGGACGAGGCTAAAACGAGAAATGATTTTGGCCCATGGCCAGATGACGTCGAACGCCTGAGAGATGCCTTTACGCCGGAGGTTGCGGAGGAATTTACGACGCATATGGAAATCATCGCGCAGCCCGAAGACAATTCTCCCATTTGGATACCCAATACAACTGACGCTGGAGAAACTGCGTTTCCGAAAATTAATCCTTAGTTCCGTTGGCGAGCTGCTTCAAAAATACGAATTTTTCCTGAATGCGTGCCGTCTCTTCCGCAATCAGTTGTTGAGCACGTTCCGGGTGGTTCCGCTGTAAGGCGTTGAAGCGCGTTTCACCCGCCATGTAGTCTGCTAGCGGTAGCGTCGGCGCTTTGGAATCAAGCTGGAATTTGCTCTTCGGATCATAGCGGTAGAGGGGCCAGTGGCCACATTGAACCGCCTTTTTTTGTTGATCGAGTCCGCGACGCAAATCAAACCCGTGCGCAATACAAGAACAATAGGCGACGACCAACGATGGGCCGTGGTACGCATCCGCCTCCAACATCGCACGGACGGTCTGATTGTCATTGGCGCCTAAGGCGACTTGTGCGACGTAGATGTTGCCGTAGCTCATCGCGAGACGGCCGATATCCTTTTTGGGTAGCGATTTTCCCTCAGCGGCAAACTTAGCAACTGCTCCCGCAGGTGTCGACTTCGACTGTTGTCCTCCGGTGTTGGAATACACCTCCGTATCGAGAATGAGCACATTGATATCACGGCCACTCGCTAAAACATGATCGAGACCGCCATAGCCAATGTCATAGGCCCAGCCGTCGCCACCAATGATCCAAGTCGTCTTGCGGACGAGGTTTTCCGCGAGATCACGAAGCAAGATTTGCTCCGAGGTAAGATCAGGTTCCGCGAGTCGTTGCTGCAATTGCCGGACGGCTTGGCGCTGTTCTGGAATGGTCTCTGCCGCATAGATTTTGTCGACCAGTGACGACCCGATAACCGTGGCGTTCTTTTGGAGAAGTTCGCTCGCGATGAGGCGTTTCTTTTCGGTTGCCAGCTGGATGCCAAACCCGAATTCTGCGTTATCCTCAAAGAGCGAGTTTGCCCAAGCCGGACCATATCCTTCCGCATTTACCGTATACGGCGTTGTGGGGAGATTCCCACCGTAAATGGAAGAGCAACCCGTTGCGTTTGAAATCAACAAATGATCGCCAAAAAGCTGGGTTAAAAGCTTGATGTACGGAGTTTCGCCACAGCCCGCACATGCGCCTGAAAACTCAAAGAGCGGTGTCCGGAATTGAGACGTTTTCACGTCTTTGACTTCCAGAATTTCCGGCGTCGGCAACTGTTGGAAGAAAGTGTAGTTTTGCTGTGCCTGTTCGGTTTCTTTCGCGACCATATTGAGTGCCTTTTTCGTCGGATCTTGACGGTTTTTCGCAGGACAGACTTCATGACAAAGACCACAACCCGTGCAGTCCATTGGCGATACCTGGACGGTAAACTTTTGACCGGCTATAGCGCGATAGTCGGTAGAAGGGAATCCTTCAGGAGCACCATTGAGCATCGATTCGGGGTAATATTTTGTGCGGATTGCGGCGTGTGGGCAAACCGAAGAACATTTATTACACTGAACACAGACCGAAGGATCCCACTCGGGAATCTCTTGAGCGATATCGCGTTTTTCCCATTGGGATGTCGCACTAGGCCAACGCCCATCGATCGGCATTGCGCTGACCGGTAATGTGTCGCCTTCTTGGCGCATCATCGGTGCGATCACGTTACGGACAAATGTGGGTGCTTCTAGCGAAACAATTTCGGAGCGATGTACATGGCCATCAACCGCTTGTACCGGGACCGGATGTAGGTGCGCAAGCGCCTGATCGACAGCTTCAAAGTTTTGCTGAATGACGGATTCTCCCTTTTTAGCGTATGTTTTCTGAATCGCCTGCTTGATTTTTGCAATCGCTTCCTCACGCGGTAAAATGCCTGAAATCGCAAAGAAACACGTCTGCATAATGGTGTTAATGCGGCCACCCATGCCTGCTTGGCGTGCAACCTGATAGGCGTCGATTGTGTAGACTTGGAGGTGTTTTCGTGTAATATCTTCCTGTACTTCGCGAACAAGATGTCCCCAAAGATCTTTGGGCGTATAGGGAGCGTTGAGTAGAAGTACCGCTCCGTCACGTGCGTGTTTTAAAAGGTCGTAGCGGTTGATGAACGAAAATTGGTGACAGCCGATAAAGTCTGCGTTTTGAATGAGGTAGGGCGCTTCGATCGGTTCATCGCCAAACCGTAGGTGTGAAATCGTCATCGCGCCCGATTTTTTCGAGTCATAGACGAAATACGCCTGGGCGTACTGGTCGGTTTCGTTGCTGATAATTTTGACGGTATTTTTATTCGCGCCAACGGTTCCATCGGAGCCGAGACCGAAAAACATCGCTTCAAAAATATTTTTCTGCGGCAGTTGGTAACTGGGATCGTACGCCAACGATGTGTGGGTAACATCATCGTCGATTCCGACCGTAAAATGATTGCGCGGGTTCGGCTTTTGGAGCTCGGCAAAGACCGCTTTTGCCATAGCCGGCGAAAATTCCTTCGACCCTAAACCGTAGCGTCCACCGATAACACGTACGGAGCGACCGGCTTGTTGTAGTGCGGCAGCGACATCTAAGAAGAGCGGTTCGCCAAGTGCGCCTGGTTCTTTAGTGCGATCTAAAACGGCAATCGATTGTACCGTTTCTGGGAGCGCTTTGAGAAAGTGTTCGAGCGAAAATGGTCGGAAAAGCCGTACCTTGAGAACGCCAACTTTTTCGCCATGGCGGTTACATTCTTCTGCAACCTGACGGAGCGTTTCGGTACTCGATCCCATCGCGATGACGACACGGTCTGCATCGGGTGCACCGTAGTAGTCGAAGAGCTGGTAATGACGTCCTGTGCGCTGAGCGAGTTTGTCGAAATATTTTTCTAGAATCGCGGGGACACGTGCATAGAAAGCGTTACCCGCTTCGCGTGCCTGAAAGAAAACATCTGGGTTTTGCGCTGTTCCTCGGATTGAAGGGTGATCCGGTGTCAGTGCCCGCTGCCGCATCTCGGTAATATATTCTTCTTCGATGAGAGCACGAAGATCGTCGTCCGATAGTAACTGACAGTTATTAATTTCGTGCGAAGTTCGGAAGCCGTCGAAAAAGTGTACAAATGGGATCCGTGATTCGAGAGTTGCTGCGTGAGCGACTGCGGCCATGTCATGGGCCTCTTGGACGGACGATGATACCAGAAAAGCAAAACCGGTCGATCGGCATGCCATCACGTCGGAATGATCACCGAAAATTGATAACGCATGGGTTGCAACAGATCGTGCCGTCACATGCATACAAAACGGTGTCAATTCTCCTGCGATTTTAAACATATTGGGGAGCATTAACAGTAGTCCCTGTGATGCAGTGAACGTAGTTGCCAGGGTACCCGCTTGTAGCGCACCGTGTAAAGCTCCGGCGACACCGCCTTCGGATTGGAGCTGTGCGATTTCCGGAGCGATTCTCCAGAGATTTTTTTGACCTTTCGCGTGCCATTCGTCACAAAACTCAGCCATAGCCGAAGAAGGCGTAATTGGATAGATGGCGATGATTTCACTCAAGCGGTAAGCGACCGATGCTGTTGCCTCATTTGCGTCGAGGATCGCGAGGTGCGTTTGTTTCATGCTTTCAGGGCAAAAAGCAGAAAAAGCGGTTTCCGTCAATGGCGATTCCACGGATAACGTTTTGTGTTAAGCATATATTATAAT
>CAMWJR010000055.1 GCA_947174645.1 uncultured Verrucomicrobiota bacterium
TTTCTGGGCCTGTTGTTGGGGGTGTGCATTGTTTGAAGCCTTGTCCTTGTCCTTGTCCTTGTCCTTGTCCTTAGGGGCCCCATTATCCGCATTTGGCTCTTTGTCAGTGTTATTTTGAGGATCTTCTTTCTGTTCAGAGTCTTTATTATCTCGGTCGGGATCTGATGGGTTCTGGTCGTTCTGGTCGTTCTGGTCGTTCTGGTCGTTCTGGTCGTTCTGGTCGGGATCCTTTGGAGGTGTCAGGTCCTCTAATTTTTTAATACGATCGTCAACGTATTTCCAATTTTTTTTCGCGTCGTCAAAATTTTGATTTAGCCCAATGGCATTGGAAAATGCATCGCGGCTTGCCTCCCATTGCGCGCGTTTTTCTTGAGCAGTTGGAAGAGTTTCTCCGTATTTGAAGAGTGTGTTCCCAAGGTTGTAATAAATTTTTTCCTGCAGATTAACGGGAGCTTCTTGGAGCGCCTTTTGAAATGTTTCGATGGCTTCAGGATATCGTTGCAGAGCGGTAAGCGTTGTAGCCTGGTTAAAAGTTTTTTCGTGGGTATTTGTATTGGTCTGCTCGTAAAAATGGAGCGCATCCTCGTATTGGCCCTGCTGGAAAAGTTTTTCTCCAAGACTTTCACGTGCTAAGGTTTGTGAAACGGACAATGTCCAGAGAAGCCCAAAAACCAAGAAAATTGAAAGCTTATAATAGGCTGAGATTCCATAGCGAGGAGGTCGGCGAGCGGTTCCGATGAGCATTTCAATTAACAATAGTGCGAGTGCTGACAGTAAGAACCATTGATAACGTTCGCAGGGAACGTGTTCAACCGACATATCGGCTTCCTGGGTAAGACTGAGTGGAAATTGTTTTTTGAGTTCCTGGAGCAATAATGGACCCAAGTCAGCGGTGAATGGGTGATAATGTCCTCCTGTTTCATCGGCTAACTTTTTTAATGTCGCCTCATCGAGTACCGTCTTGATGACATTGCCATAGCGATCCTGAAGATCTTGAACCCTTCCGTCATCTAGCGTAATGGGAATGGTTGTTCCTTCCGTTGAACCGATACCGACGCTGTAGACACAAACGTCTTTGGGGAGGTTGATGCTCAAACTTCGCCCTTCGACTAAATCTTCGCCGTCGGAAAAGACAAAAAGCACCTTTTGATTAGGAGAGGATTCGTAGACCGTTTCTGCGATACGTAACATCGTACTCAACGATGTCCCAGGAACGGGAATAATATCGGTGTCGAGCATCTGTAGACTGTGCGCAAACGTGGCATAATCTAAAGTTAGCGGGCACTGCAAAAAGGCTTCTGCGGCAAAGGCGATGAGCCCTACGCGATGGCCAGGAACTTGGCGTAAAAATTCGAGAATCAAGAGTTTCGTGCGTTCGAGACGATTGGGATTCGTATCCTCGGCTAACATGCTTTTGGAAACGTCAACAGCGAATAGCAGATCGACGCCTCTCGGTTTCGTTGCGCGTTCTTCCTCTCCGAACTGGGGGCGACAAAGCGCGATGCCCACCAATAAAGCCGCGGCGACAAATAAAAAGTGCTTCCACTTTCGGCGCACGGGGCTGTCGTTGGCCATCAGGATTGGTGCTAGCCGCTCTGTAGCAAAACGAGCGAGCCGACGTTTCCGACGTGCTGCAGCGTAAGTGCTACCAAAGAAGAGGAACAGGATCAGCAACGGTAAAAAGATAAGCGCAATGTCACGGTTCAAGCTCATGGGATGCGTTGTAGTTTTGTCGCTCGAAGGAGAAATTCGAGGAGCAGTAATAACATTGCGACGGCAACAAACCACGGGAACCATTCATCGATGATCGCGTATTGTTGTAGTTTTACGTCCGTTTTTTCGAGCTGATCGATGGTCTCATAAATTTGGGAAAACTCCTCGCGATTTTCGGCGCGAAAGAACTGGCCTTGGGTTTGCTCGGCGATCGCGCGCAACGGGGCTTCATCGAGCTCTGTCATATACTGAACCGCGATGTATTTCCCGTCGTAATCCGTTTGTATGCGCCCCTGCTCGTCGGTAACGGCGAAGGGGACGAGGCCGGACTTCCCGACGCCAATTGTATAAATTTTAATCCCAAGCGCCGCCGCCGCTTCGGCCGCGACAACCGGCGATAGCGTACCACAATTATTGTCGCCGTCGGTAACGAGTACGATAATTTTACTTTTGGCCTGGCTATTTTTGAGTCGATTGGCACACATGCAGATCGTATCACCAATCGCTGTGCCATCTTCGATCAACTTCACGTGAAGTCGCCGTAGATTGTCTTTGAGCCAAGTGTGATTGAGTGTGAGAGGGCTTACGAGGTACGGCTCGCCGGCAAAAGCACACATTCCAAGACGATCATTAGGGCGATTTTCGATAAACACCTTCGTGACCTCTTTGGCAATATCGAGGCGCGTGATCGTCTTTTCTCGATCGCTAAAATCGAGACCCATCATCGACCCCGAAACATCAATCGCAAGCATAATGTCAACGCCGCTTGAATTGACTTCCGTGAATTTCGATACCCACTGGGGGCGCGCTAGAGCAATAACGATAGCCGAAAGCGCTCCGAAGCGAAGCATAGAAAGAATCGGGCGTTGTTTCGGCTTTTGGGTAAAGCATTTTTTAATGCCATCGACCGACGAAAACTTGAACGTGGCGTACCGAACATATTTTTGCTTCAATGCGAAAAATACCGGCAGCAGCAACAGCAGCCATAAGAAGTATGGATCATGAAATGTAAAGCTTTGGGTCATGTCGCGGGAGTCGATTTAGGCTTGCGGTGGTGGATCCGTACAAAGCGCGCGAAGCGGCAGGTTTTAATAAAAAGCTCTTTTTGGACGTCTTCCGTCAGCGCCTCTCGGGCAAATTTCGCGACGTCGGAGGACTGCAAAACGTCGGACAGTAGGGCAACCTGTTGCCATGAAAACTGTGTTGATTTACTAAAAAGGTTGAGGAATTCTTCTGTCGTTCGGCAGGTCAGAGGAAGGTGGTATTCGCGCTGCAGATATGATTTGAGGGCGAAACACAGAGCACTGCAAAAATGAGGCGCTTGCCCAAGCAGTTGGCGAGATTTTTTGAGGTCGCTTAGAAGCTGTTGATACGAGGTAAGCGGTAGGGCAGGAAGCGCAGTAGAGCGGCGATACCAACGCCATAACATCCCGAGTAAAAATAGACCCAACAAGATACCCAATGTTGTCAAAATAGGGACACGATAATCCCCAATCGGCAAAGGAGGAATCTCGGGTAGAAGCTCCTTGGGAACCTCGATGTCTTCCGCAACAACTGCGGGACTCGCCATTAATGACGAAACTGAGCCGCATGCCACTGCGTAAAAAAAACCGAATCGAAAGATTCCCATGGGTTGATCTTTAGGGTAGGCGGGATGAGTAAATTGTCAATACATGCGCTTGTTTCATGGAAATTTTCGCGACACATACTTGAACTTTTTGGGAAAATTCTATAGCTGGACGTATGGAGTTATTGCGGAGTGATCTCGTTGAGGAGGCGCGCGAAAAAATTGCCACAGTTGACTCATCGTCGGCGTTGGAGTCGTTAAAGGCGGAGTTTTTAGGCCCCAATGGTGTGATTCGAAAAGCGAGTCAGGCCGTGCGACAGTTAACGCCCGAAGAACGACCAGCATTTGGACATCAGTTGAACACGGTGAAAGATGCGATTGTGTCGCTCTTCATTACTAAGGCGCAAGAACTCTCCGATCGAAATCTCTTAAGTCAGCTGCCGCAATCACTTGATGTTACGCTCAACGCGCGAGATTTATGGCGTGGAAGTATTCATCCGTTGACCCAGGTTCGCGAAGAACTGGAAGATATTTTTCATCAAATTGGGTTTGTGACTGTTGATGGTCCCGAAGTCGAAACAGAGTGGTTCTGTTTTGATGCACTTAATACACCGCCATCACACCCGGCCCGCGATGCCATGGATACCTTTTTTTTACCCGAAGATGTGACGATGCATACAACGAGTAAGCACGCTGATGAGCGCTACATTTTGCGTTCCCATACCTCGACGGTCCAGATTCGGACGATGCTTAAAGAAAAACCGCCGTTACGTGTTGTTTCTCCCGGACGGACTTTTCGACGCGATACGGTAGATGCCACGCACAGCGCGAACTTTCACCAGTTTGAGGCCCTCTATGTCGACGAGCGCGTTTCAGTGTGCGATCTCTACGCGACTCTTGATTATGCCATGAAGCGATTTTTTGGGAAAAATACCCAAACACGGTTACGTCCGAGCTTCTTCCCATTTACCGAGCCGAGCTTTGAAATGGATTTTCGTGCACAAAATATCGGTAAGCTCAGTGATCAATGGATCGAAGTTTTGGGATGTGGCCTTGTCGATCCCAATGTTTTTGAGGCCGTCGGGATTGATCCAACTCGTTATGCCGGTTTCGCAGCGGGATTTGGCATTGAACGCCTCGCGATGTTACGCTACGGTATTGATGACGTACGCCTGTTTTACCAAAATGATCTCCGGTTTTTAGACCAGTTCGCTCGGTAATGAATTAGGATGCGCGCTGGAAGTAGCTGACGGAGTTGTAATCGACGAGCGTGATTTTAACGAGTTGAGAGACGCTCAACTCGACGCTATTGACCTGCTTCCCAATCCGCTTTTTAAGCTGTGTTTTCGGTACATTGGGAACCGGAACGGTTTTCGAAAGACTGTGGAGCGAGGTTAACGGGGGGATTTTTGTTGCCTTGGAACTTTTGCGATCGCGGTAGATGGCCGCCTTACGGTGCTGTAGTTTGCGATGAGGAACGACCTGCCAACTGTCACTCGGAATTTTGGGTCTTTTCCGAACGATAAATTCATCTTCGAATTCATTAGTTTCATCAACAATCTTTTTTCTTCTTCCCATCATGTCCTCCCTAATATTTCCAGGAACCGTACTCTTTTTCTTCCGTTTTAGGCTTGGAATCTTCTTCGAGTAGTAGTTCCGCTTCGCTGCAGATGTCATCAATTCGCTTCATCCAGGCCTCAGCAACATCGACAAAGACCGCGATGTCGTCTTCGAAATTTTCGACTTCGCGCAACGGTAACTCAAATTTGCGCTGCAATACCAGAGTTTGTGTCTGTTTATCGAGTGCAAAGGTAGAACCGTTTGAAATCCGCCAAAAGAAGTTTGCTTCAAGTAAAATCCCTAAAACCAATTCCTTAGCCGCAAATGGGACGACGCTGATGTATGCGTACACAATGAGTTCATGGCGCTCCTCATCGAGCTCTAGATTGAGCACAATCTTTTCGTCTAAGAGGATTAAACATCGGTTATTCGCATCTAATTCAAGGGGTAAATCGAGCACTTTCCCCAGTTGCTTCAGTAAACCATTAACTTCTGTTTTATCCTCCGCGTTTCCCATCTTCCCTGCGCCCTGGCGAAGATAAAATTGATTTTTACAATTTTCGCAATAAAAAAACGCCAAATTAACATTGGCGTTCCGACACTTAAAAATAAAGGTTCTTTAATTTGCGATCACGAGGCTTGGAACAGCCGTATTGGGATCTCCAGAGAGAAGGTCAAATAGGTGTTTAAGGAGCATAAATGTGGTCTTTGAATCGAGGTCGTTATCGGCGATATAGAACCACTTAC
>CAMWJR010000056.1 GCA_947174645.1 uncultured Verrucomicrobiota bacterium
GCCTACCGGCGACAAGGTGTGGACTTGGACGCAGATTGACGCTAATACGAGCAAATTTAAAGCAGATTTTCAAAAATTCTGCGATAAATTAGGAGAGGGCAATTTCAAAAACGCGGTTACTGAAATTAATAAACTACCGTGGGATGATCCTTTCAAGGGTAAAGAACGCAATGACAAAATCAATGAAATCCTGGGAAAATCTGGTGAATTGAAGGCGTTATTAGAAAAGTATGTCGCATGTAAGAAGGAAGTGCATAAGCTTGTTATGCCTCCTCCTCCTGGCGCACCGGAGCCTACGAAAAAAGAAGGGCAGCAAGTGGCAATTGAGGCTGCTCAAGAGAATCTTAAAGCTCTCGCAGCACACTTCAAAATTGACCTTGGCGGCGGCGACGATAGTGGACATCATGAGCCACCTCCTACCGGTATGACGGCAGAAACAGCCAAGGCGGAGATAGCAAACGCTGAAAATGCATTAAAAGCAGCTTTTGGAAATGACGCTGCGTGGGAAAATATTGCTAATGGTACGACCATCGACTGGACTACCGGTGATGCAGCAGTTCAGGCCGCGATCAACTTGCAACCCGCAAACTTGCAGCCTAAGCTGAAGGCGTACTACGAGTATCATAAGCTCATGCAGGAGGTTCTAAGTGCAACTGACGCTGACCGGAAAACGAAACTTGAGGCGTTGCAAGCGAAGGTCGATGGCTGGAAAGCGACTTTATCGAAGAAGGATGCGGAGGATGACGGCCCGATTCCGGATGCTAACCCAGACTGGACTGAAGAGCAGAAGAAGGCTTATGAGCATTTTAAGAGTCGCTGTGTGACTGAAACGGGCGATGCAGGGTTTCATCTTCTCTGGATGCGACAGTTGAAAGATGCTGCAGCCAAGGTACAAGATGGAACCATGAGGGGTATCTTAGATGTGGAGGCATTTAATAAAACGGTCCAGCCATTTGAAGAAACGTTCAAAGCGTTCAAAAATGCATTGCGTAGTGCGGCGAAGGTAAGTTCAGAAGATTTCGGTGCCAACAAGAATGAGAAAAAGTGGAAGGAACTGGAGGCAGCATGGGACGCGAGTTATAAACTTTGCAACGAAGCCACTAAGTTATTCCTTCTGACGGAAGAGCAAAAGGGGGAAATAAAGGGATTTAAAGAGACGTTTTATGGCAAAGGTGACGATGATAAAGGTACTCAAGCCGCATGGGGTGAGTCAAAGGCCGAGATACAGAAATGGAATGAAAACCCTGATCATAACTTTGTGATCAAAGATCAGAAAGAAATTGAGACAAAATTGATAGAACTTGACCGATGGCTTGGTACGACTTCTGCGAATCAAGTTTCCAATGCCTTTGATTACGAGAAATATAAGGAGAAAATCAAAAATCATATCCAAGAGACAAAAGCGGCCTTGAAGGGAACAAGAGATGACTTCGAATTCGCGAAAATGCCCCCAGAGGTCCAAGACAAGGTTCAACCTCTTAAGGATTTGTTTAAAGAGCTCGGCCAGAGTCGTCAGAACATTAAACTAGATGCGTTTACAGACGATGGCATCGACGAGGCATTCAAGGGTGATTTCAATGCTAATAAAGGGGCGCTGGAGAAAGCATTGAAGACCTACGACGAGATGTTCCAAGGCATTCACAGTGATTGGAAGAAAATACTCGATGGAGACCCTACTTCGATTACAGATGACGTTTTGAATGGCATTCAAACTCGACTTAATGATGCTAAAACTCAGCTCGAAGACGACAAAGAAGGTAGCCTTAAAGACCTCATGAAAAAGGCGCAAGACGCTATGGAGCAGGCTAAAAAAGATACAGAGCGGGCTGCAGAAAATAAGAAGAAAATGGAAAACTTCAAAAAATTGGGAGAAACACTTCAGAGTGCTATTCGTAGTGCTGCAAAAGTACAGCATCCAACCGCTTTCACCGATGCCCTTGACGCACTAGATCAATATTCCAAGCTTTTTGAAAAGGTACGGGAAAGTACAGGAAAATCTGTTGATACCCTATTTGAAGAAGAATGGTTTACGGGCGGTGCTGCAGCTATCGTGGCGACCCTACAAAAGGTGCAGGAGGCAGTAAAGAATGCAGTTCCGATACCACAGCAGGGTAGCAGCTATAGCAGCGGTAATCCGTCGCTGTACCAGACGTATTCAGGGCCAACGCCACGGAGGAATCGTCGTCAATCGCCAAGCTCACGAAACGAGGCGTATCATAGCTCATCTTCGGATTCTAAATCGGGAGCATTATCGCAAAGGGAACGAGAGAGGGAAGCCCGGAGAAGAGCAGTTTATAGAAGGGGCGGAAGAGTCCGGAACTAGGTTCCCGTATCGTACATGTAGGTTTAAGCGCCAAGAAGCTCCCGAAATCGGGGGCTTCTTTGTTTTTGAGAAAATATTTCTCGCAGAAGGCGTTTCAAATATGTTACCGTTTTTAGGAGCGGACGATCTCCAGGCAGGCGTGAAGGTGTATCAGCAGTTTCCTGGGGCGGAGCGTGTTAAAGCGTTGGGATGTGTTGCGATCGGAATACAGGTAACCAACAGCAATTTTTAGTGCCCAAATAAGGGCCATTGGGGCCCTTTGAAAATTTGAGACGTTTTGTCCGGTTTAAGCGCGTGATTTTTGCCAGTCTTCGATGAGAGCGCGGAGTTGGTCCTCGATGGCGTCGGTGAGCTTCTGTTCTTGAGCAATCGCTGTGAGAATGTGTAGACCGGCAGTTGCGCAGTAGCCTAGGAGTGAGTCCGCGGCAGCATTCACATGGTCTAGCGGGATTTTGTCGAAAACACCGGCGTTGATCGACCATAAGAGAACTACTTGGGAGGGGGCGCTGTAGGGCGTATTGGCAGGTTGCTTGAAGAGTTCGACGATACGAGCACCGCGATCGAGTTGTTGTTGTGTTTGGGGATCCAGATCGGAGCCAAACTGTGCAAAGGAGCTCAGTTCGTAGTACTGTCCGAGTTCGAGTTTGAGCTTTCCGGCGACCTGTTTAAAGGCTTTCATCTGTGCTGAAGAGCCGACACGGGAAACGGAAATACCAATCGATATCGCCGGACGAATCCCTTTGTTAAAGAGACCGGTGTCGAGGAAAATTTGACCATCGGTGATGGAAATAACGTTCGTCGGAATGTAGGCTGAGACGTCACCCGCTTGCGTTTCGATGATCGGGAGTGCCGTGAGTGAGCCTCCACCGTGTTGCGCATCAAGACGTGCGGCGCGTTCAAGTAACTTGGAATGGAGGTAAAACACGTCGCCTGGATAGGCTTCACGTCCGGAGGGACGTTTTAAAATGAGACAAATTTGACGGTACGCGACGGCGTGCTTGGAGAGGTCGTCGTATACAATGAGCGCATCCATTCCGTTATGCATGAACCATTCCCCCATGGCGCAACCGGCGTAAGGAGCAATGTATTGGTTCGTCGGATTATCGGCGGCCGATGCGTTAATGATCACCGTAAACTCCATCGCATTATGGTCGGTGAGCGTCTTAATCGTTCGGGCGATCGTTGAATTTTTCTGACCAATCGCGACGTAAATGGAGTAAACTGGGCGGAAGTTCGGATCACCGGAGGTAAGCCCTTCGCGGTTAATCTTAGCCTGATTGATAATTGTATCGATTGCGATGGTCGATTTCCCAGTGGAGCGGTCGCCGATGATGAGTTCTCGTTGGCCACGACCGATAGGAATCATTGCATCAATGGCGAGAATCCCCGTTTGAAGCGGTTGGTTCACGGACTTACGGGGCATAATCCCTGGAGCGATGGTCTCAATCGGGTATTGTTCCTCGGTGAGAATTTTCCCGTAACCGTCGATAGGCTGGCCGAGGGCATCAATCACGCGTCCCAATAGAGCTTTCCCAACGGGTACGGAAAGGAGTTTACCGGTTGCCGTTGCTTGCATCCCGGATTTAAGCGCCGTATCATCACCTAAAATAACGACGCCGACGAAATCTTCTTCCAAGTTGAGCGCGACACCGAAAATACCGTTTCCGAAATCGATCATCTCGTTATACATCACCTCGGAGAGGCCATTAACGACCGCGACACCATCGGCGACAGAAAGAATCGTACCGACATTTTTCTTTACGGTCGAGGGCTGAACGGCGAAAATCTCCTCACGGATTTGCGCGATAATCGAGTCAGACATGCCGTATATTTATAATCTCTAGGCCTGCAATCACAAGGATAAAATCCTTGCGCTAGGCGGTGCTTTCGGCGTGATACAGGTATGCGCATCGATCTGATATCACTTTTCCCGGATATGCTCGATGGGTTTATGGCGTCATCGATCTTAGCGCGGGCGCAGAAACAAGGTTTTTTAGAATATCACAAACACAATCTACGGCAGTGGTCCGAGAATAAGCATCTCAAGGTCGATGATCGACCATTTGGGGGTGGTGCAGGGATGTTATTACAGCCCGAACCGGTTGTACGTGCGATCCGAGCGTTACGGACGGAGGAGAGTTGTGTAATTTATCCCTGTCCGGATGGAGTACCGTTGACGACGGAACAGGTACAGATTTTAGCGCAGCATACGCATCTGATTTTTTTATCGGGGCATTACGAGGGACTCGACCAACGGGTCCGTGATCGGTATATTGATCAAGAATTTTCGATCGGTGATTATGTTTTAACCAACGGTACGCTAGCCGCAGCAGTGATGATTGATGCGATTTGCCGTTATATTCCAGGGGTTTTAGGTAATAATGTTTCTTTAGAACAGGATTCGCTCAGTGATGGGCTTTTAACGTTTCCGCAATATACACAGCCACGGGAATTTGAAGGGATAACGGTACCGGAAGTATTGGTTAGTGGGAATCATGCGGAAATTGATCGCTGGCGATATGTGCAACGTTTGGAAAAAACCCGTCAACGGCGTCCCGATTTATGGGCGAAATACATCCAATCGCATAACGATGGCTCGTAAAAAAGTTTGACTCAGAGAGGGACTTTCTCAAACCTAGGCGTATGAACCGCATCATTGAGGAATTGACCGCGAAACAGCTCATCGCGGGGCGCGATCATTTCAAAGTCGGCGATGGCGTCCGGGTCCACGTGAAGGTACGCGAAGGCGATAAGGAGCGTATCCAGATTTTTTCGGGTATTGTAATCGCCAAAAAGCACGGTGGGATTTCCGAGACCTTTACGGTACGCCGTGTGGTTGCGGGTGAGGGTGTTGAGCGGGTATTCCCTAAAAACTCACCGAGTATCGCCAAGATTGAGGTGGAGCGCGAAAGTATTCCGATGCGCGCGAAGCTCTACTACATCCGGAAGCGGATTGGTAAAGATGCGATGAAGGTCCGGGAGCGGAAACGCTAGAATGGTTGAGTTTGCCGTTATTGTTAAAGCTGTCATCTTCCTCGTGTTACTAGCACTTGGAGGATACTTTTTTGTTCTCTTTCGTCGTCGCAACTGGTTTCTAACGACGGAGCATAAAGAAAAAGGTCCGGATACGCTCCAGGTGATACGGCAACTACCGATTGGGGGGCGT
>CAMWJR010000057.1 GCA_947174645.1 uncultured Verrucomicrobiota bacterium
TTGAGCTTTTTCGAAACCGTCATCGTCCCCTCGAGTAACGGAAGACGATCCGCACGTACCGTGACGAGTGTCGACTTCCCATTCCCATTGCCTCCCAAAAGCGCAATACGGTCCCCCATATCAATTTTCAGATTGAGGTTTTTCAAGACGACGTGCTCACCATAGCCCACGGAACCATTTTTGATACGGATTAGCTCGCGATCGACAGCCACCGTCGGGTTGGGAAAGGAAAACTTGACGCTATAGTCGCGGTCGAGACGTGGAAGTTGCTCCATCTTCTCGAGCATTTTGAGCCGACTTTGCGCCTGTTTGGCTTTCGTCGCTTTGTAGCGAAACCGGTCGACAAATGATTGTAGGTGCTGGCGTACCGCGGTTTGTTTTTCGATGCGCCGTTCCAATGCGGCCTGCTGATTCGCCCGCGTAACGACAAACGTATCGTAATTGCCGGTATAAAGTGTGCCCGAAGGAAGGTGTAAGATTTTATCGCACAATGTATTCAGGAACATCCGATCATGGCTGACAATCAGGATCGTTTTATCGGGCTTGATTTTCTTTAGATAACTACGGAGCCACAAAGTCGTTTCAAAATCCAGATGGTTTGTCGGCTCATCCAGGAGCAAAATATCCGATGGCGCAAAAAGCGTTGCTGCAATGGCCGCTCGGATTTGCCACCCACCGGAAAATGCACTCAGTGGGTTTTCCAAAACATCATTCGTAAAGCCCAGACCCGATAAAATGGTCGCTGCTCGGACTTCCGCGTTGTAGCCGTCGATCGCCTCGATGGCCTCAAAAATCTCTGCCAAACGCGTTCCATCATGTTCAATTTCTGAACGTTGACGTAGCTGCATCAATGCAACATCTGCCTCCAAAACAAAATCCAACAGCTTTTTCGAAAAATCACGAATCTCCTGACGAATCGTAACAATCTTCGCGTCACTCGGCTTTAAAATTTCTCCCTTCTCTGCGAAAATATCGCCTAAAATGAGCCGAAATAACGTACTTTTCCCACAGCCATTGGCACCGACAACACCGATCGTCTGACAAGTCGGTAAACAAAACGATACGTCATCTAACAAGATACGCCCCCCAATCGCGTAGGTTAAATGTCGCACGTCAATCACAATCTTTTAGGAGCATGCGCCTTCTTAAGTAGATTTCAAGCTGTAAAATGGGATTGTCACAGTGACGAAAATTCTTTAGAAAAATGTTCCATGGAACAACTTCAAGCGATTGTCGACTACTGCAACCAACGCCTACAGATCGCGACAATTCAGGATTACGATGGAGCCGTCAATGGGCTACAATTTCAAAACAACGGTACCGTAACGCGCGTCGCATCAGCTGTTGACGCTTCTCTCGAAAGTATTCAGCAAGCAGTCACTATAGGTGCCAATTTACTCTTTGTACATCATGGTCTTTTCTGGGGATCACACGCACCAATTATCGACACGATCTATCAGAAATATCGTCTTTTAATCGAGCACGACATCGCGGTTTATTCTTGCCATCTGCCCTTAGATGCGCATCCCGAGATTGGAAATAACGCGCAGCTCGCTAAGCTGCTACAGCTCCACAATACACAACCAGCCTTTCCTTTTATCGAGACAAACGTCGGCGTGGTCGGAGAACACTCAATGGAACGTACGGCATTCAAAGCACAACTTGCACAACACTTTCCGCATATTGTTCCGATGGAATTCGGACCCGAAAAAGTTCGCACAGTAGGGATTTCTTCCGGGGGTAGTGGAAATATGATTTTAAAAGCACGCAACTACGGCATCGACACGATGATCATCGGCGAATGTAGCCAATACCACTACAATGTAGCCCGTGAACGAGGCCTCAATGTCTACCTCTGCGGGCACTATGCGACTGAAACATTTGGCGTTGATGCTCTCGGGAAAGAAATCGCTGAGAAATTTCACCTTCCCTACTCTTTCCTCCCTTCGGAATGCCCGTTATAATAAAAAAGCCCTCGTTGAGGGCCTTTTAACAACTATTCAAGTGCAGCTTGTGCGGCAGCAATTTTCGCGACAGGGACGCGATTGGGGGCGCAGCTCACATAAGTCAGGCCGAGCCTGTGACAGAACTTAATGGAATCCGGTTCGCCACCATGTTCACCACAGATTCCAAGCTTGATATCAGGACGTGTTTTGTGTGCATTTTGGACTGCAATCTGCATGAGCTGTCCAACTCCTTCGACATCAATCGATGCAAACGGATTCCGTCGGATCACCTCATCGCGGATATACTCGGGTAAAAAGGTCCCGGAATCATCGCGACTCATTCCAAGTGTCGTTTGCGTCAAATCATTGGTTCCGAAGCTGAAGAACTGTGCTGTTTCCGCTAATTGATCCGCAATGAGAGCTGCACGCGGCAACTCGAGCATCGTACCGACTTTGTAATGAATATCGGCTTTTTGTTCCATCATCACCTTCTGCGCAGCTTCATGAATGAGTGCCGCCTGGTGTTTTAATTCTCCCACAAAGCCAATCAATGGAATCATTACCTCAACTTCGACAGGAATCCCTTCGGATTGTACCTGCGCTACCGCTTCAAAAATCGCCGAAGCCTGCATCGTTGTGATCTCCGGATACGTGATTCCGAGACGACAGCCACGATGTCCCAGCATCGGGTTCTGCTCGTGGAGAGACTGCACGCGCTGTTGAATTGCCTCGGCCGGAATATGGATTTTTTTCGACAGTGCTTCAATTGCATCCGCGGTGTTTGGTAAAAACTCGTGGAGCGGCGGATCCAGCAAGCGGATCGTCACCGGTAGGCCCTTCATTTCGCGGAAAATGGCTTCAAAATCTCCGCGTTGTAGCGGTTTAAGATGTGCCAAAGCCGCAATGCGATCCTCAACCGTCGTCGCCAAAATCATCTGACGGACAAAATCAATGCGATCACTCTCAAAGAACATATGTTCCGTACGGCAAAGCCCAATACCTTCTGCTCCAAGTAATAATGCCTGATGCGCCTGTTTTGGAGAATCAGAATTTGTCCGGATGCCTAGCTTGCGGAAGTGATCTGCCCACCCCATGATTGTCGAAAATAGACGATAGACATCACTCTCTTTAGCTTCGATTTCACCGGCAAGCACACGGTTCACTTCGGAAGGAACCGTGGCGATTTCCCCAAGAAAAACTTCTCCAGTTGTTCCATCGATGGAAATATAATCGCCCTCTTTGATTGTCGTATCTGCGACCTGGATCGTCTTCGTGCCGTAATCAATGTGAAGACTACCGGCACCACAGACACAAACTTTCCCCATTTGACGTGCGACAAGTGCGGCGTGGGAACTTACCCCACCACGACTGGTTAAAATGCCTTCAGAGGCTAACATACCGCGGATATCTTCCGGAGATGTCTCAATACGGCAGAGCACTACTTTTTCGCCTCGCGCATGCGCCGATTCAGCTGCTTTTGCAGAAAAAACAACTTTCCCACAGGCTGCTCCCGGTCCCGCAGCTAACCCGACAGCTAACTGCTTTAGGTCCTTCTTGCGGGATTCATCAAAGACGGGGACCAGTAGCGATGAAATTGAATCGGCTGGAATGCGCTTGATGGCTTCTTCTTGGGTAATGCGTTTTTCTTCGACCATCTCGGCTGCAATACGCACAGCGGCTAGGCCTGTCCGTTTGCCATTACGGGTTTGCAACATATAGAGTTTCTCTTGCTCAATCGTAAACTCAAAGTCCTGCATGTCACAGAAGTGATCCTCTAAAATCCGACACACCTCAACGAGTTGCCGATAGGCATCGGGCATATCTTGTTCGAGTGCTTTGATGGGTTGTGGCGTCCGAATACCGGCAACAACATCTTCGCCTTGGGCATTAATAAGGTATTCTCCGTAGAACTCGTGCTTACCGTTAGCCGGATTGCGCGTAAAGGCAACACCTGTTGCACAATTGTTCCCCATGTTGCCAAAGACCATTGACTGGACGTTCACTGCCGTACCCCATTCGGAGGGAATGTTGTATCTTTGACGATAAATCAACGCACGCTCGTTGTTCCAGGATTTAAAGACTGCACCAATCGCACCCTCGAGTTGCGCATATACGTCTTGAGGGAATTCACGCCCTACGGATTTTTTGATGAGTTCCTTGTAGCGTCCAATGAGCTTTTGGAGTGCTTCAGCGGAAAGGTCGACATCATTCGCAGCGCCTTCTTCCTTTTTTAGTTGATTGAGAAGAACGTCAAAGGGTTCTTCTTCGTGCTCGTCTTTCGCTTGAACACCCATCACCACATCGCCATACATCTGGATGAATCGACGATAACAGTCATAGGCGAAACGCGGATTGCCGGTTTTCTCTGCAAATCCCTGTACACTCTGATCATTGAGCCCGAGGTTTAAAATGGTATCCATCATGCCCGGCATCGATTCCCGTGCACCAGAACGTACGGAAAAAAGTAAAGGGTTATGAAGGTCGCCAAAACGCTTATTCTGTTGCTGTTCGACCTTTTTTATTGCCGCTTTAACGAGGTCCATGAGCCCATCCGGTAAACGTTCACCATTCGCTTTAAACGCACTACATACTTCCGTCGTAATCGTAAAGCCCGGGGGAACCGGTAAACCTATCCGCGCCATCTCCGCTAAGTTTGCGCCTTTACCGCCGAGGAGGTCACGCATTTTTGCATTTCCATCGGTCTTTACGCCAAACTCGTAGATCTTATTGTGATCAGACATGCCCAGGATAGAGCATTTTACCGGAATTGCGTCAACGTTTTTCGGCATGGACTCGACACCACTGGCGGAACTGTGCGTACCAGGAAATCCAAAAACCGATGACGAGAAAACATAAAAACGTTAAAAGCCCTAAAAATCTCGGTTTTGTAGCCCATTCGATATGCCAGGGCATCCATTGTTCAACGCTATTTAAGAACAGCTCTAAAATTTTCGTCAGACCTCGGGCAATACCGAAGCAGATATCCGATAGTCTATTTTCTCCACACAGACTCCCCAACAAAAATAAAAAGCCGCTGGCAACTGCTGGCATCGCCAACTGAACTACCAACGGGTTAATAAAAATACCTACCAAACTGAACATACTAAAATATTCGAACGTCAATGGCGCACTCGCTAGTGTCGCGGCTACGGAAACCGATACGAGGGAAGGACCGCTACATAAGAGAATCATCGCCACCACTCCGTAAGAGAGCTGAAACCCAATATCAAACAACGTCATGGGATTGTGGATCAGCGCTAATAGGGCGGAACATAAGAGCGACGACATACCCGAACTTTTCCGGTTTAAAACCGGCGCTACCCAAAAGCAGACAAGCATCATCCAGGCACGGACCGCAGACGGAGGAAATCCAATGGCTCCAATATAGAAAAACAGCAGACCGATAATCGACAGACGGCGCCTGGTCTTTTTTAAGAAACAGCACTTACACAAAAATTCTAACGCAAGCGCAATCATCCCAATGTGTAGACCGCTAACGGCGAGAAGATGCGCAACACCGGTGTTGTGAGACTGTTCCTTTTG
>CAMWJR010000058.1 GCA_947174645.1 uncultured Verrucomicrobiota bacterium
CAATTGAACCATGAGTCGGTTCTTAAAAACGTCTGCGCTCTATGGTTTATTGTGTTTTAGCAGCATGGGTTTGGTGGATGGAAGTGCAAAACATACTTCTAAACATACACGAGCAGGAAAGAAGGTAGATCAACCAGAGTCCTCTAAGGCTTCAGAGACCAAAAAAGGACGCAAAAAAAATAAAAATGTTCCGAATTTGAAGATCCAGAAGAGTATCTCGGCCGAAAGTTTAGACAGTGTTGGTACAGTTGATTCAAATTATTGGGATTCAACACAAGTTTCGTCAAATGGTGGTTCTGAGTCCGAAGAAGCGAAGCAACACGTCAAATTCATATCACAATCTCGTGACTTATCGAGCGCGGGTATGAGTCAGTCATCTTCAAAACGTCCACCCATAATTCTTGCGAGAGTTAATAAACCCGCAATGGAAGACAGCGATTCCGATCATCCATCGGTCCTGATATCACGTCCGCAACTAGGGGCGATTCCTTCATTTTCGTGTGACGATCTACTGGCATTAGCGGGAGGCATTCCTGATCCTGATGCGGCGCATCGACGGTCCTCCGAGAGCTCTCCTCGAGACACCAATTCGTTTGATATTGCCGAAGATATGCTCCATCGTCCTGTGATGAAAGGACCACATGGACACTGGAATGCGATTCCGAAACAGGCACCTTATACATTGGGACAACAACGGCAACAGCGCGGAATTGCAGAATCGGCTTCGCATTTCTTTGGAGGGAATCAACCAGAATTCCCCTCGATGCAGCCACACTTTATGCCTTCTCAAGGACCTAAAGAGGCCTTCCCGACATTTGCGCCAATACCCATATTAGCAAATGCGAATGGCCGGAATAATATTCCTGTCCTACCGAGGGATCGCCGCCCGAGTCGTGTTGCGGGGAAGCCGGTGCGTTATCATGCGCGAAGCCCGATTCCGGGGGTAATGAATAATAATGCGGGTGCCGGAGCTCAAGTGGCGCAGTTAAATCGCAACAGTGGTGCATTTCATATGATCGTTTCTGCGCGGAATCTCCGTACGAGTGATGCATGCAATAATGAAGAGCATTTTTCTGAATATTCTCGTGCGACTATCGTTCAAGAAGAACAGCCAGATTACCAAGAGCAAACGGCACAGTTGTTAAAGAATATCGAGGACTGGATTGAGAGTGAACTCGATAACATGGCTGGAGCGCTGCGTAAACTGGTCATAAACTGCTGTACAGAGGCAGAGGAGGCGACAATTTCAGAGACATTTGATTGTACCGATGAAGATTTTGATGATTTCAGGAGTGTTTGTCGTAGTCATAAGACACGGGAGTCCCTTGGCTTTTATAACTACGCAAAACGCGGGGTGAATGAAATTATGGACCGCGTGAATCAAAAAGTTTCCGATAATGTTTTACGTTGTCTATATTTCAACAATCCGCAGTTGAAGGACAATGAGATGCTCGCCTCACAGGTACGGGGGCTTGTAGATTATCTCGCACAGCCAGTGACCAAGAAACTTACCCGGACATCGTTTATGCTTGCAGTTGATGTCAGCGACGATGTTTGTTCGTGCTGCTGTGGTGTTTGGCATAAACCAAAAATCTCTAAAGAGACAAAGCAACAAATTCTTTCGGGAATTGGCAATAGCTTGAAGGGAATTGCAGGCCTCTTTATCGGCGATGATCTTGCTCAAGGCGCATGTGATCTGGCGGGTGGCATTTTCAATGTCATTAAGGATGTGTGTACCGCTGAGGTCGAATAGCATTGTGTTTTACATTGGATTGCCATGGTGCTCCGGGTATGCAAAAATTGATGCCGGAGGAAGCCGTGGCTTTAATCCAGCCGAGGGATACCGTCGGAATCGGGGGGTTTACGAGTGCTGGCGCACCATCAACTTTGGGCTCAGCACTCTTAGCGTATGCGCAGCAGTGTTGGAAAAACGGTAGACCCTTAGCACTTAATATTATAACTGGAGCTTCGACCTTAAGTTCTATTGATGGTGGGCTTGCGGAATGCAATGGTATCCGTACACGTTCGCCCTACCAAGCTGATCGGTTGCTACGCCAAAAAATTAATGACGAGTCGGTGCGCTTTTGGGATTTCCACCTTTCCGACTTTCCTCAGGCGCTGCGTAGTGGTATTTGGGGTCCCATCGATTTCGCACTAATCGAAGCTGAGTCTGTCGATCTCCAGGGGCGAATTATTCTAACTTCGGGTGTTGGAATTACTCCAACACTTTGCCATCTCGCGAAAAAAATCATTGTTGAACTTCGTGACGATTCAACAATGCAGTTTCAGGGAATACATGACATTTACGAGGTGAGGTTACCGCCACGTACTTTGCCGATACCATTGACGCAAGTTGCGCAGCGTATTGGGACGGAATATGTCCAAGTCGACCCCCACAAAATTGTAGGTGTTGTTCAAGGCAATCGGCCACGGGAGCACGCCATTCTCGACCATCCAACGCCGGAAAGCAATCGCATCGGGGAACACATTTTGCGATTTTTTGCAATGGAAACCCATCTAGGGCGCTTTCCAAAAACACTTTTACCACTACAAGTTGGCGTTGGTAATGTTGCAAACGCATTGATGCAACGTCTAACGGAGGTTGATGGCCCGCAATATGAGGTTTATTCCGAAGTATTGCAAGATGCGATTATTGAAGGGGTTTTATCGGGGCGGATTCGAATGGCCAGTGGTGGTGCTTTTGCCGTTACGAAAAGTTGTTTTCAGACAATGCGAACGCATTGGGAGACGTTGCGTGTCAAGACTTTACTACGTCCTCAAGAAATTACAAATCACCCTGAAATTATCCGTCGTTTGGGAATCATTGCGATCAATACGGCGCTCGAGGTTGATCTCTGGGGGAATGTGAATAGCACGCACGTCTGTGGACGGCAAATGATGAATGGGATCGGCGGCTCGGGCGATTTCGCGCGTAACGCATATTTGACGATTTTTGCGACACCTTCTACGGCAAAAAATGGGGCAATCAGTGCAATTGTCCCACTTTGCAGCCATGTCGATCATATCGATCACGATGTCGATGTCGTGGTGACGGAGTATGGACTGGCCGATCTTCGCGGGAAAACACCTCGAGAACGTGCAGTATGTATCATTGAAAACTGTGCGCATCCCAATTATCGAGAAGCGTTGCAAGCATGTATTACATCCGATCGTGCCCATATCCCTATCGATCTCTCTCAGGCGCATCGCTTTCACTTAAACTTTTTAGAACAAGGGAAAATGTTATGAATATTCTTTTAAATGGTGCTCAGGGCAAAATGGGGCAGGCAGTCCTTGAGGCATCGTCACAAGAAGATACCGTTGTGATCGAGCGTAATGGAGCGGCAATATTTTCGATTTCCCAAGGTGCTGTCGATGTTGGTATCGATTTTAGCACTCCTGATGGAACGATAGAACTCCTCGAGCTGGCGTTGCAGTACCACATTCCACTTGTTATTGGGACAACCGGGTTAAATGCAAAACAGCAGTCACGGATGTGCAAAGCCGCAGAGCAAATTAAGATTCTTTACTCACGTAATTTTTCGTTGGGAGTTCATGTGTTTCGAAAATTGATTCGGATGGCAGCGCAGTGCCTTCCATCGAGCTTTCAAATCGAAATCGTTGAACGCCATCACAAACATAAAAGAGATGCACCAAGCGGTACTGCGAAATCTTGCCTGGAAGATATCCAAGCAGTGAGGGCAGATAGTGACGTTGTTTTTGGTCGCCATGGTCAAGCTACGGGAGATCGCAACGACAATGAAATCGGAGTTCATTCGCTCCGCGGTGGGGAAGTTTTCGGCGAGCATAGCGTTCTATGGATCGGGGATCACGAAGAGCTCATTTTGGAACACCGCGCCTTTGATCGCCTCGCATTTGCCCAGGGTGCTCTTACCGCCGCTCGATGGTTGGTTGCTAATCCTGCGATACACGGATTTTTTTCCTTTCAAGATATTGTCGCGTAATAGCTTTACGTATTTTGTCGCTGCACTTCGAGATAGAGCTGTCGACTAATCCATGCATCAGTTGCGGCATAGACGAGCTGTCGTGCTGAAAGTTTTTCTTGTGACCAATCTGTGACTTGAGAAGACTTCGAGATGCGGCATCTCAAAAAGATCGCACAGAGATTTCGTAGACCGGTTTGTTCAACGCCAAGCGCACGCGTAGTTTCACTAATGTCTCGAAATCCTGCGTGGCGAAAAGGTTCAATATCACAGAGCTTGAGAACGTCGTCATGAATCGCGATACCGACTTTTTCGATTTTAGGGTTTTCTAAAAAAGGTTTGAGATGGCGCAATTGACCGATTTTAGGGAGTTGAAAAATGTAAACCTTATCTTCTGTTGCGACTTGGACGATTGAGGGAGGGTATTTTTCGCCTTTGGAGAATGCGGGGCGACTCTCGGTATCAAAGCCGACAAGTGTTTCTTTTTGAATTTCCCGTACGGATTGTTGTGCCAATTCGACCGTGTCCACAAAAATGATTTCGCCCTGGTAAGAACTCACAGGGAGGCGCGAGATTGCTTCTTTGGAAATCTTTTTGGGAAACCGCGGCAGCACGCGCAAGGCTCTTAAAACATGAACAACATGTGAAAATGCCCGCTGCAACATACGGCATCACGCTGAACCAAAGTCCCCAAAACTCAAGGATAATTTTTCTTTCGACTTGGCAGAAGATCTCGGTACAACGGGCCTCATTCGATGCGGTTCGTCCAAAAGTCGGCATTTACGATCGTCGAGCTACTTATTGCCAGTGTATCATCGGCGTTGTTGCTCATTTTTATGATGTTTGCGGTGCAAAAGATCCTCGACCAAAAACAGCGAGAGAATTTTAAGTGCGATCTTTTGGAGGAGTGTTATCAAATTTTAAATCTCTTGGCGTGCGATTGGGAACAAAAGACGATTTCTGTTGGGAATTTTTTGCTTCGTGAATCCTCGTATCCGGTGATATACACTCGCTCAAAGCCGCAATTGATGTTTTTCAGGGATACCCCTAAAGGACCGCAATTGGTATGTTATGCGGTAGGAACATTGCCTAAAAATCAAAATATTGGTTTAGCCGGAGAGGTTTTTTTTCAAGCAGTGAAATCGGTGGAAGAATCGAAAGAAATTTTTAAGGCCACAGCGGAGAGTTCTGAGGTAGAGGAGGAAAACTATTTTTCGGATGATGAAATTTTTACGTTTTCTAACTTGATCTCGGAAAATGTTGTAGATTTGACGGTCATTCCGATGGAATTCGATCCGGACGACCAGAAATGGATTCCTTTCACAATAAAAAGTTTTACCGTTGACCGAGGCGGGATCTGGAGCGAGGGACAAGAAATTTCCAACACTCGAAACTTGGGCTTTGCCGAGGTAACGGTGGTCGCATTAGCCAATGCACAACAATCTGAGTACAAGAAATGCCTCAATGATGAGTCACGTCGCGATTTTTTGCATAAAAATGGGGTTCGACTGACACGCGTGATACCGTGGTATCTTTAAGTG
>CAMWJR010000059.1 GCA_947174645.1 uncultured Verrucomicrobiota bacterium
TCGGGAGATTCACCTGAAAAATCATCCTCTCCTTCTTGAACCTCAGCCGCATTTTGAGAAGGGTCGCGCGGTGGCTTATGAAAAAATTTTGATCGATGGTTCCTACGTCCACTCATATTCAATCAACTACGCCCAGTGTGTAGCAAAAATACAATGTCAATCAAACTTTTTCTCGGATACCTTTAAAACTCTGTCGGTCATAATTCCGCTTGACTTATAGGAAGTGTTTATCAGGAGTAGCAGACGGGTATGGTTGGTTATTCAAAGCTTGTTTTATCGTTATCCATTGGGCTCTTTTCTGTTTCCGCTGTCCGCGCTGGAACTCCACCAGATGTCGAGTTGCCGCCGCTTGTCGCGACAGATTCATTTCCCGATGGCCTGGATGGAAATACCAGCGAAGGTACCTGGACAAGTTATCTCCTCGAGGTGTGCCGACAATATGGCCCTGAGTCGAATGAACTCCACAATGCCTGTCTACACGCTGAACACTCGATCCCCAACTGGCACTTGATGCGCCTTGATAAATTCATCATGTGGCACGTTTTGCAGCGCTATTTTTTGGAAACTCTTCGGAAGCCACAACTCACGGGTAACGAATTTAGTTTCAAATCCCTTCAGGAGAAAAATGTCGCTTACAGCAGCAACAACGGCATTTCGGCTGCCGAAGACGCTTTGGCAATTTATACGCGAGAGATTATCGATCAGAACGGCGATCTCATTGAAGGGAAAACGTTTCGCGAATTCCGTCGGAAACTACGGAAAATACAGAAATTGTTCGGGCATAATATCTTGTGGTGTACACTGCCTGGCATTATCGCCACACATTACACTCACAGCTTGGTTGCTAATAAGGAGGGCTTTCGATCGCCGGAATTCCATGAAAAATTGGATCGCATGAATAGCGTGTTCGGCTATGAAATTGCCGCCGAGGCTGCTGTACGCGCGATTTCTTTTCCTGGGCGTGTGACGGAGGCCAAAAATCTGCTTTATCAAAATACGCCAACCTCACCGGAATTCCAACAAGATTTTGATTTTCTAAAATCGCTTCTCGGCCTCCATGCGGCCCGAAGGATTTTAAACAATTCGGCACTCAAACAGCTTCGTTCTTCCAGAGATCCTGTTGCCGACTTTAATGCACTCCGAAACATTCTTTTGCAGGATCCGAACGGGACTGATCCTGTTGCTCGCCTGCAATTTGCGTTAGAACTTGTTTTCGAGGATGGCATTAAACTGGCCATTTACCACGCCGAACCTCAAGAGTACGACGCATTACTCGCCCTACTGCGCGAACAATGCGGTGAAGAAATAGCCACGGAGATTGAGCAAAAGGCTCGTCCCATTTGGCAAGAAAGAGAAGCTGCGCAAAACCGTTAAATTCTTGCCCAAGAAACAATTTTTTATTAGAATTGACGCGTGAAAACGATTCATGACGTCAATTTATCAGGGAAACGTGTTTTCGTACGCGTTGATTTTAACGTACCACTTGATGAGCATCAGCAGGTTGTGGATGACACGCGAATTGTTGCGGCGTTGCCGACCATTCAAGCACTGATTCAGCAAGGCGCCAAGGTCATCCTAGCATCACACCTTGGGCGCCCAAAAGGCGAAAAGAATGCCAAGTATTCTCTAGCACCTGTCGCCAAAATGCTTGCCGAAAAACTTCGTCAACCGGTTTTATTTCTAGAAGACTGCATTGGAACTGAGGTTGCAAAAGCTGCTCAAAATCTTCAAAACGGCGCTGTAATGCTGCTCGAAAATCTGCGCTTCCACAAAGAGGAAACTGACAATGATCCAACATTTGCCCAAGCATTAGCGGAGTGCGCGGATGCTTACGTCAATGATGCTTTTGGGACGGCGCATCGCGCGCATGCCTCAACTGAAGGCATTACAAAATTTCTCTTTCCGTGTGTTGCGGGCAACCTTATCGCGCATGAGCTTCAATTTCTTGGAGGCAAAGTCACAAACCCCGAGCGGCCATTTACGGTCATTTTAGGTGGCGCAAAAGTGAGTGATAAAATTTCCGTCATTGATGCACTTTTAGAAAAAGCCGACCACATGATCATCGGTGGCGCTATGGCGTACACTTTTCTCTTAGCGGAAGGCCATATGGTTGGTAACAGCCTTGTGGAACCCGATAAAATCGAAGTCGCTCGAGCGGCGATTGAAAAGGCAAAAACGAGGGGCGTCGAATTGCTCTTACCTGTCGATTCCGTGGTAACCGATCATATCGATTTCGAACACCATACGGTTGGAAAATTACAGACAGTTGGCCTCGATATCCCAGAAGGTCAAACGGGAATCGATATCGGCCCTCAAAGTATTGCGCGTTTCGCCAAGGTTATTGCCGATTCTAAAACCATTCTTTGGAACGGCCCACTCGGTATTTTTGAAATTAAGGAAAGCGCCCAAGGGACGTTCGCCATTGCTGAGGCGATTGCAAAATCGGACGCTGTTTCCATTATTGGTGGCGGTGATTCCGTAACTGCGATTAAGCAGAGCGGGCATAGTCAAGATGTAACCTTTATTAGCACTGGCGGTGGCGCGAGCTTAGAGTTTCTCGAGGGCAAGATACTCCCTGGGATTGCCGCGCTCGATCAGTAGGGCATTCTGGGATTTGAAATCGAAAGAAAGCCGGCATTTCGCCGGCTTTCCTCTACCTATGAAAACAAAAACAAATTACTTACGTACCCGTTTGAACTTTGAACGGAATTTCTCAATGCGCCCCGCCGTATCGACGAAACGCTTTTCTCCTGTGTAGGCAGGATGTGAATCTGAGGTTACATCACGATAAATGATGTCGTACTCCACCCCCTCGATAACTTCCTTCTGCTTTGAACGTAAAGTCGAAATCGTTAAGAAGCGCTTCTTCGTCGAAACGTCTACAAAACACACTGGATGAAATGCCGGATGAATGTCCTTCTTCATAACGCTTACCCCTGGCGCGCCTTAAAACGCGGATTCGTTTTACAAATGACGTAGACCCGTCCTTTCCGTCGCACTACTTTGCAATCCGGATGACGCCCCTTCAGCGATTTCAATGACGACGCTACCTTCATTAGTTTGGGAGGGAAGTACTTCGCACACGCTTGTCAATAAAAACTTTAAAACCGAATTTCACGTCCCTCCTTGCGCCACTCCATAAACTCAGCCGTCGCGGTAAACAGAACGTCCGAAGAAGAATTGATCGCAGTTTCTACGGAATCTTGAATGACACCGATGATAAATCCAATACCCACAACTTGCATAGCCACATCATCTGGAATGCCCAGTAGTGAACACGCTACAGGAATTAACAAAAGCGATCCACCTGCAATTCCTGAAGCGCCACAAGCCGCAACTGTTGTTACAATACTTAGCAACACAGATGACCAAAAATCAATCGAGATCCCTAGCGTATGTGCAGCTGCTAGAGTCATAATGGTAATGACAACCGCTGCTCCACTCGTATTAATCGCCGCACCGAGCGGAATCGAAATCGAATACATATTCCGATCAAGATTCAGATCCTCACAAATCGCCATATTGATTGGGATATTGGCTGCAGAACTCCGCGTAAAAAATGCAGTGAGGCCACTTTCTCTCAGACATCGAAATACTAACGGATAAGGATTACGCCGTAAACAAAAGCCGACCACGAACGGGTTTGCGACGAGTCCAATAAAGAGCATACACCCAACAAGTACACTTAACAAATACCCGTAATCGCGAAAAATGCCGAGCCCATTTTCGGAAACAGCCGTAAAAATGAGGCCCATAATCCCGAGCGGTGCGAGATTAATAATCCATGCGACAGCCTGTGAAATTGCATTCGAAAGATCACGGACCGCATATTTGGTACTTTCAATTGCAATCTTCTTCAGCGCTAGACCGAAAATAATCGACCACGCTAAAACACCAATGTAATTCGCATGCATTAGAGAATCGATTGGGTTTGCAACAATACTCAATATCAGTGATTCTAAAACCGCTCCGATTCCTTTGGGCGCGGCTACATTGACGACATCACTGAGCTGTAGCGTAACTGGAAAAAGAAAACTCGCTACAACCGCAATAACCGATGCAAGCAGCATGGTTAGCGTATACAAAATAATGACATTCGTAAAACGCCTACCAACACCGCCTCCTGCATTCGCGATCGCACTCGTCACTAAAACTAACACTAAAATCGGTGCAATGGCCTTCAATACTTGCACAAAAATCTCGCCAAAAATCCGTATCCAAGTCGCACCTGGAAACATGAGCGCAGCTACTACTCCCAATGTCAACCCAATCAACGTTCGTACGATCAGACTTAGATGATTCCAGGTATACCAAACGGTCTTTGCGATTTTTTTCATAACCAATTAAAACTGAATTTCACGCCCTTCCTTACGCCACTCCATAAACTCGGCTGTTGCGGTTAATAACACATCGGAGGAGGAATTAATCGCGGTCTCTACAGAATCTTGAATAATCCCCAAGACAAAACCAACGCCTACAACCTGCATTGCGATATCGTTCGGTATTCCTAGCGCCGAACACGCAACGGGGACCAGTAAAAGTGAGCCCCCCGCAATCCCGGAAACACCACATGCCGCTACCGATGCTATCAGACTCAGTAAAAAGGAAGACCATAGATCAACGGCAATCCCTAGCGTATGCGCCGCCGCAAGCGTCATGATCGTAATCACAACCGCCGCACCACACATGTTCACCGTTGCACCAAGGGGAATCGAAATCGCATACATGTTGCGATCAAGATTGAGCTCTTCGCAAATCGCCATATTAATCGGGATATTGGCCGCAGAACTCCGTGTAAAAAATGCAGTGAGACCGCTTTCGCGCAAACACCGCCAAACTAACGGATAAGGATTGCGTCGTAGGCAAATCCCGACTACCAACGGATTGGCTACAAGTCCGATAAAAAGCATACATCCGACGAGAACGCTTAGTAAATAGCCGTAGGTCGAAAAAATACCCAGACCGTTCTTTGAAACGGCGGTAAAAATAAGCCCCATAATTCCAATTGGCGCAAGATTAATAATCCATGCGACTGCTCCCGAGACCGCACTCGAAAGATCACGGATTACATTCTTGGTCACATCCGATGCAACTTGTTTGAGCACCAACCCAAAGATTACAGCCCATGTCAAAATACCGATATAATTGGCATGGAGCAACGAATAGATCGGATTCGCGACAACACTCAAAATCAACGATTCAAAGACCCCACCGATCCCGCGAGGTGCCGTTACATTTACCGTATCGCTGAGCTCTAAAGTAA
>CAMWJR010000060.1 GCA_947174645.1 uncultured Verrucomicrobiota bacterium
ATTTTTATATTTATTTTCAAGATCGAGCAGATACTGTTTGATTTCGAGACCGCCAGCGTAACCCACAAGTTTACCTGAAGCGCCAATGACACGATGGCAGGGAATGATAATGGGTATCGGATTACGATGGGCCGCCATGCCTACAGCACGCGCTCCTCCAATACAACCGACTTTTCGGGCAATTTCGCCATAGCTTTGCGTCGAGCCATAGGGAATGCCCTCTAATGTCTTCCAAACCTTTTGCTGAAATTCCGTTCCTTCCGTTAATAAGGGTAGGTCAAAGTATTTTAAATTCCCCTTGAAATAGGCATCTAGTTGACGTGTCACTTCCTGTAAAAGTTCTGTTTCACTGATTTGATAAGAAGATAAATCACCTTGGGATAAGGCATTCAGAAAAACAATCGCTTTCAGTTGTTGATTTCTTTCGATTAACCCCAGTTGGCCAAACGGACTTGTATAAAAATTTAAGAAATCACACGCCATATTTGCAATAACAGACAAAACCGGCAATTTCTCAATTGATTTTTTACGCCAAACCTTTTTGCATCGGCGATGATGGATCCTCAATCAATTGGAACTGCTCTCGTCGAGTGGTTTCGCGTACACCATCGAACGATGCCGTGGCGAACGAATAGCACGATCTATCACCGTCTTGTATCGGAGTTCATGTTGCAACAAACGCAAGTCGCGACGGTGATCCCCTACTTCAACCGATGGATCGAGAAATTTCCGACGCTTGAAGCGTTAGCGATGGCCCCAGAGAACGATGTTGCAAAAGCGTGGGAAGGTCTTGGTTATTATGCTCGTGCCCGAAATTTACACAAAACAGCCCAAATTTTAGTCTCCCAGAGGCGGAGTTTTTTAGGATTATGGCCACAAACAATCTCTGAATGGGAAAAGCTACCAGGCGTTGGCCACTACACCGCCCGCGCCCTTGCTTCGATTGCGCAAAATCAACCAATCGCCGTTATCGATGGCAATGTGATCCGTGTTCTCTGCCGTCTCAACGCCATTACGCAACCTTTTAACAGCAAGGATCAAGCGCTACGATTTTTAGATCCATTGGCCCAACGCTATCTGCCGCCTGACCAAAGCAGTGCCTACAACGAAGCCATCATGGAACTCGGCGCTCTCATCTGTAAACCGGGCACACCGCTCTGTGGCGAATGCCCAATTGCAAACGCGTGCCTCGGATACCAAAACAACCTGGATTTGCCCCATATCCCCAAATTCAAGAAACCAACTTATGTTAAAAAACAGATCGAGCGTATTTTTTTAATTCAAAACGATGCACTCTTGCTACACCGGGCTTCTTCAAAGCGGCTACACCGAATCTATGAGCTCCCGGCACATGACATTTTTCCGGCCGGATGTCTAAAAGAGATTTCCTTTAAACAGATTGGCCAGATACGACGCTCTATCGCTAAGGAACACATCACGGAAATTATTTTTGAAGCACGTGATACCACCGATAACTACCTTCCAGAAAACACCACGTATATTCCCCTAAACCAGATTCACGCCATCACACTCTCAGGACCACATCGTAAGTGGCTGAACGATTGCCTCAAAAAGCACCTGTAATACAAACGCCACCCCTGGCACCCCCACGGGGAATCGAACCCCGGTTTTCAGAATGAGAATCTGACGTCCTAGCCGCTAGACGATAAGGGCGTTAGGGACACTCTTGAAGCATCGCCTTCCTTGTCAATGAAGAATTAAAACCACTGCACCGAAAACTACATCAGCTGAAACGAATACAAAACGCCACATCTGGCGTCCCGTATGGGATTCGAACCCATGTTGCAGGAATGAAAATCCTGTGTCCTGGACCAGGCTAGACGAACGGGACTTAAGCACGCCAAAGCGCACTACTGACCGTGCTTCTTAACGGTACTTTGGCAAGATTTTTTTCACGATAAATTGGCTTGTCGACAATGACCGACTCCCTACCCTTCGCGAATTATGCGGGGTGAAATCATTTCCTTCGAGGGCATTGAGGGCACCGGTAAATCGACGCAGATTCAGTACCTGCAGCAATTTTTGGCCGATCAGAACATCGAGGCGCAAACCGTACGCGAACCCGGCAATACTTATATCGGCGAACGCATCCGTGCACTTCTGCAAAACGATGCCGCCGCCGATAATATGTGTCCCGAAACCGAGCTTTTGCTCTACGAAGCGAGCCGCGCACAGCTCATCCGGGAATTTGTCGCCCCACGGATCGCACAAGGTCAATGGGTTATTTTTGATCGGTTTTTCGACTCTTCCGTCGCCTACCAAGGTGCAGCACGCGGCCTTTCGACAGAAATCGTTCAAATACTCAACGATTTCGCCGTCCAAAATTACCATCCGCGCCTGACTTTTTTACTCGACATCGACGTCAATACGGCATTTCAACGCCTACAACAGCGCCAAACCGCTAAAGATCGTATCGAACAGGAATCTCCAGACTTTTTTGAAAAAGCCCGCCAAAAATATCTTGAGATGGCTACAGCAAAACCCAAACGTTTCGTCATTCTAGATGGCAAACTATCCTCAGAAGATCTGGCCGCAGTAATTCGTGAACACGTCCAGAAAATCTTTCATTTCTAAAAAATGGATCCGCAGCTTTGTCGAAAAATTCCTCATGCGATTATCGTTGAGTCTGAAAATTTTATCCAGGCACAACAATACGTTCAACAGTATGCCCAAACGCTTCTAGAGACGGACCATCTCGAAACTTGCCCCGACTATCATGTCCTTTCGCCAGAAGGTAAAGCGCATAAAATCAAAATCGAGGCCATCCGCGCCCTCATTGAAGAGGTACAAAAATCTCCGCAAGGTTCAATCGGAAAGGTTTTTGTTATCAACCAGGCCGAAGCGTTAAATAAAAATGCCGCTGATGCATTGCTCAAAACACTCGAAGAGCCCCCAACCGATACGCACTTTTTCCTAATTACAGATGCCAAAAACCGCCTCCTTCCAACCATTATTAGCCGTTGTGCGTTCCACCATCTACCCGAAGCTCCTGTCATCTGGCCACCCGATATCGAGGTTTGGATTCAAGATTTTCAGCATTTTTTAGAACAAACTTTTTTGAAAAACAACTCGCCCGACGTATTTGAAATTTACTGTTTGCTCCACTCTCTCACAGCAGCATTTAAAAATCTCGACAACGAAGACGATACAGAGTTCGTCTCGGTTTTGCAAAAACGTCTCTCATGCGAGATGGGACGCCGCATTGGAAATACACTTCTTGGGCATATCCCAGCAATAAAAGTTCAGTCGTTGATCAGTACTTTGCGGAGGGCACAAACACTACTCGGTCTCAATGCTACATTTACCCAGGCCGTGGAATTTATTTTGCTTGAGTTTGTCGCTTTCTCACGAAGTCCTGTCGCGTAGAATGAGCAAACTATGCATCGGCGGATAAGATAACAGTCGTGACGCCGTTTGAATCTCTGCTTCCGTACAACGATAGAGGACTTTAATCTCGGCATCCCTTTTCATATCGTCAAAAGTGCAAATAATACCCTGTATCGACTCCTCCGACTTGGTCCCCATAAATACGTCAATGCCCTCACCATCTGCACTGGATGTCCCCGGAATATAACCGTAATTGATGGGATATATACGATCCGGGAACCGAGGATGCGCTGACCCCTTCGGCCGATCGATGATAACGCCATTTTGGCGGATCAATTGCCCTAACGTCTGCCAATAATCACTCGTATCATTCATTTTTTAAAAGGAAAAACCGATATTCAAAAATTATTTCTCAAACCCTTCTGCATACCGCGCCAATCGCAGAAAAACACAACACACCTCTAGTGGCGGAGAGGGAGGGATTCGAACCCTCGGTACCGTTACCGGTACACAACATTTCCAGTGTTGCACAATCGGCCGCTCTGTCACCTCTCCTAAACAAACGGCACCTGCAAAAACTACTACCAACAGGGCATTTGTCCACATCAAATAATCGCTACCGTTTGAGCTTTGCAAAACGCGGTAACCCGTCTTCTTCGGCACATGTGACGGCTCCCTGTATAAGCGGCAATGCATATTTGATAAAATTATGATTTAATGTTCCATCTTCGCCAAACCAGTGCTCTGGGAGTGCTTTTTGATGGCTAACGACATTGCTGAGGTCCGCGACGCCGTACTCAACACTGTATCGGCTACCCTCCGCCCGCAGTAACGTTACCATTTTCCCTGTTACGCCATCAAGCGCAAAATCGACCGCCTTTTTGCCACACATATACGCCTCATCGATATCCGTTTGTGACAAATTGTGAGCAGCTGCCCATTGTAGTGCCCCGAGTTGCGTAACGGTTACATGAACCTCCAACGATTCTTCCAGCAAAATACGCAACTTGACCGAGCTGTTGCTGTGCGCAATAAAATTCCCCTCTTGATCAATCAACGTCGCCCCGGTTACAACGGTACACGCCGTATGAGACTTTAGCTCGGATTGTACTCGATTGAGAAATGCTTCTGCCGAAAACGGTACCGAAGGCAGTAGTAGCAATGGCGCTGCAATTTCCTCCCTTTGATGTGCCAATAATGCAGCTGCAATCAGCCATTCGGTATTGTTTCCCTCAAGTTCAATAATGTTGACCCAATCGTGGTTCGCAACTGTCGAGGTATAAAGTGAGACCTCGGAAACTACCGAGGCCACAAACTTCGCACTACTGCCATATCCAAATCCGTGGTCTGTCAAAGGTAGCGTGTTATGATTCGATTCGGGTAATGCGATAATACGTAGATCATAACGCCCCTGCATCCATTGAGTTAATTCAAGCGCAATTGCCTGGGCTTCGGCATCGCCGATGATAAAAAGAAAACGGATATTATGCCGTTCTAGCGCCTGTAAAAGTGCCTCAAACTCTTCCTCTGAGCGCTCCGTCCAAGGGAAACTCCCCAACGCCGCCCCCGGGGTAAACAACAAATCGCGGATCGTCTGCTGTGACTGCACCGCGAGATCTACTAAATCATCATTAAGGATGCCACAGAAACCATCTCTTGAGCCGAAAATCTCCCCAACGGCTTCATAATTCAGGGCATTTGAAATAACACCCGCTAAGGCCGCGTTTGAGGCCGGCGATATACCTCCCGACTGTACCACTAAAACGTTTCCTTCAAGCTCTTTACCCGCTTCCATCATGGGTGCAAAACGTGCAATTCACCCCCATCGATGCAATAAAATTTTTATAGAGGGTATCCTAGCGAGAGAATATCGAGAATCGCCACAGGT
>CAMWJR010000061.1 GCA_947174645.1 uncultured Verrucomicrobiota bacterium
GTATTACCTTTGCCATTCAATGTAGTTTGATGGATTTTTACGGAGTCAACTCATCTCCGGCGTGTGACGTGCATTACGGTTCTCAGTCGAAACAAAGGCACCCAAAGATGGCCTCTGAGGGAAGGGATGCTGGGGTGTTGTCAAAAATTTATTGGGTAAAACGCGTGGCAGCTGTGTGCTTATGCGTCTTTCTCAAGAACTTACTTCCGGTAATCTTTGTCTGGGCCTTTTCGAGTGCGGCTTTGCAACGAGGAAGTGTCTTATCGATTTCCTTAAGTAGTCTTGCGGTATTTGAAACTTGTTGAGATCCTCCAAGGGTTATAGGTTCCCAAAAATCATCTTCAATTATGGGTCTCATATCAAAAACGTTAATTACATCAGCGTCGATCCTCGCTTGATAAAGCATATTTAGCCGTCTGTTTGCTTCGGCTTGAATCTCTACAAAACTGTTTTGTAACTGTTTGAATATCACATCCTGTACGAGCCCATTTTCCATATATTGCTTCAATCTCTTTTCAATGAGGACGATTTCGCGATTAATATCCTCTAGCGTTTTATGGTTTAATGTTTTGGATAAATTTGTATTAAAAATTACGACAGTATTTGTTTCATAGGGAAAATTGTTAGGCATTGGGAAATCATAGAAAAGGAACCCATCTTTTGGGGTGAAGTCCGATTGTTTTTTATCGATATACCGAAGACATTTTTGAAATTCTTCGGGTGTTTTTACGAGAACGACGGAATAGCTTCCTTTCCCTTTTAGATTTCCTGAAATACTTTTAGGTATTGCGAAATAACCTTCGAATGTACGTTTTGACGCTTCGCTGCAGATTGCGCAAACTTTCTCGAAAATTGTTTCTTTGATTGCGCGAGGTGTCTGAAGGTTGTTGGCGATTTTGCTCAATCGTTCCATTGCCCATTTATTTCTCTTTTGCAGATGGGCAGGGTTGATAGAATCCATGTAAGCAAAGACCGATTTGAGCGTGTTTTGGTTTTGCAATATCTCCGTGACAGCGTGCTCGCGTAGCGATTCTTTGAGTTCTTTCGGCGTTTTCCAATGGCTATAAATCCTCTCCAGCTGCTTGAGTGTGTCCAGATCCTTAGGTGTCAAGCAATGGAAATCGATGGAGTCAATGAGCTGTAAAACCGTGTTCAACAGGGCCGGATTTTGTTTGAGCAACTTCGCGACAACCCAGCGATCCTTAAACGCAAAGGCCACGGGTGACGAGACGCCTTCTAGCGGATCTAGGCTCACAAGCACTTTTTTCGAACTCCAAAAGCCCTCAGACATAGGAAGTGTCGTTACAACAAATGTATAGCCTCCCGCCTGGATCATTTCGGACGTGGTTCTCCAGCGTGTGACCGCCTTTTGAACTTCCGCATATTTGTTGCCAAACTGTTCGTATAAACCATTAAGATCGATATCAAACATAATTTAATTTGTTAATTGTTAAGGTGTGAATTTTGTTTCAGGTAGATTGGTATTCCTATTGAACGATAGAAAAACCACGGGAACGACGTGATGTTGGGGTATATGCAGGTTTTGAGGAACGTATCGGTTGGTGTGTCTTTTTTTCTAGGTTAATCCTTGGGGATCTGCCGATATAGAGGACGTCGTCGGCGATACGAATCATCTGGGGCGACTTGCATAGCCTCCTCAAGTACCTAACGATTTTGAGGACAACGTTTTCTCGCCCGTAATGGCTTGCTACTGCCAAAAGTTCCTGAAAGCGCCCGACTACAAGGTTACCGTTGGAGAGACCATTGTCGCTGATGAGATTGTTCAATGTCTGGTAAGTGTAACCTGCGCGCAGTGTCTCAGCGAAAGGACCACCTTGCTGACCAATCTCTAGGATATGATCAATGGCTAAAAGAAGGTCAAAAAGTTCTTTGGAGATCGCCCGAATTTTATGACAACGTACAAAAGCGTCTTTCAGATTACCGGCAACAGAGTCTGTCCACTGGTCAAGTATTCCAAGAATTACGGGTATTTGGTGTGGATATTGATTGCAGCGGTTGAGTAACGCTCTAACGATGCGGTTCTTTTTAGAATCCGCTCTAAAGCGCTTAAAAAGCGGAGCAGAAAGTTTGACGAGTTCCAGTTTCGAAGATTCGATTTGTGCAATTTTTTGTATGGAATCACTGCTTTTTGCCACAGCAGGGGCGACTTGTGGTGCATGATTTTCGTAGTTTGAGAAAGTTGTATCCAAATCCATGATATCGCTATTTTAGTAAATAAAAAATAAATTTAAAGAGTTTTTAAAATTCTCATGCAAATTTTTAAAATAGCAAAACGCAGATGTTCTTCCGAAAACAATACACGCGCCAGGAGGCGCGCGAGTGTCAGTCCTTTGGTATTCAAATGATCAATTAGGTGTCCGATAGCGATGTATCGTCGAAATATCCTGCGAATTTCGAACAGGGTTAACTGAACGTTATGCGTCGTTACCCATCTTTAGAATACAACTAACCAAATTCTTCATCTGTTGGGAACGAAAATCTTCCCAGAGATCAAGTACGCTGTCCAGAAAGTCTTCAGGGTTGATCCCATTTGTTTGTGTGAGGATTTCGAACCAGCTGGGGAGTCGTGATCGAGTAACGATCGTATCGAGGTCCTGATAAGCTTGAGTTCTCCGAAGTACTCTAAGCCCATTTCTGCTGGATTGAGCCACATACAGCAGCATGTCGATTGAGAGAAGGAAGTTTTTAAGGTCCTGTGTAAGTGTCCGCGACCGGCGGCATCGGATGAATTCATCGCGCAATGCAGTTATAAGAGATCTACTAACCCAGTCATTCAGGATATCATGAATAACATAGGCCCTCCAAGAATTGGGTTCGTAAAGTGCAAAAATTTTCTCCAATGTAGGGATTTTATTGCTTGATACCTTTGATAATAATTCCTCTCTGTATGCGGCCAGTCGGGAATCTAGATGGTAATCTGGGATAAAACCAAATCGTGCCTCGGCGTCGCTTGCAAACGGCTCTGCCGATGCCGATGAATATTCATCCTCATACGGTATTCCCGTAGGTGTTTCACGAGCCTGAGCGTATTGCGATACTATAGGTGTGCTTTGCTCTTTTACAGTATCGTGTTCTAGAATCACGTTCGGTGGTGTATTGTCATCTGGTGTATTGTTATCAGAATTTCCAGAAAACCAATGCCATGGACGGAGCCAACGCCATGAGGGCAACCAGTTCCAGCTCGAAGCTTTCGCGGGGGCCTCGGAGATTTGCGCGTATTGCGGTTCGGGATATTCATATCCGCTATTCACTTGCATATCCATGAGAGGATATTTTAGTAAATAAAAAATAAAATTAAAGAATATTTATAATTTCATTTACTTTTAAGGGCCCAAAATCGAAAAAAAGCGACTATTCGAATACGATTGTTTTGGCGAGGGAGCGTTGTTTGGCGCGTGCGACGTGGTGGATTTCGCCGTCTTGGAACCAGAGGTTACCGGTTTGGAGAAAATGGAAAGGCACATTAAATTCCTTGCATTGGAGATAAATTGATCGGACATCGTCATAACGTGTAACACGGGCGCCTTCATAGCTTTCGCCACTAACCGTAACCTGATTGACCTTTCCGGTTGCGAGATAGGGGCGGAGGTCGACGGTTTCTAAAATAGGGCCCACCATAATGCCGTGATAGGGGAGGTCGAATGATAAAAATCCTGGGAGACGACGATCTGCTGCCGCTTGATTCTCCGTTGAAACGCCGATCATGAGATGTTGAAAGTGTTCTCTATCTTCGGGAAAATTTTGGGCGATTCGCTCAGGGCGCTTGGTCATTAGGAAAAACGCGCAGTCCTGACGTTGACGCATAATATCCCAGGCCTCTGGACGCCAAGGATCTGCGTCTTCCAAAAAGAAATCGGAGTTAAAGCACGTCATAAACGTTGTCCCTTTGGGATGTTTGAAAACTCCTTCTCGAGTCCGGGTGATTGGCAAATTAAAGACCGTTTTTGTTCGAAAAATTACCGAAGCATCGCGTCCATAACGACGATCGAGGAAGTAAACGTAGCAATTTTTGCACCCCTCGCTCACTTTGCGGCAACCGTGCCAAGGATTCCAATAGACATCGGCATTAGGTAGCATACGCATCACTCTAGGCAACCGTCAACCGGTGAAAAGTAAAATCAGTACCTCGGGTGCGGGCAGACGGAATCGAACCGACGACACTAGCTTGGAAGGCTAAAGTTTTACCGCTAAACTATACCCGCAGCGCCGTTTAACGATCGCGATTGGGAGTTTGTCGTCAAGCCTTTTCATTGTCTGCAGCCTATTTGAATTCCGCTGCGATGGCCGATAAGGTTGCCTTGGCGTCGCCATAAATCATCGCCGCATTGGGCTTGTAAAAAAGCGCGTTAGGTAGGCCGGAGAACCCCAGCCCGGAGCCACGTTTGAGAATCAGTACATTGCGCGCTCGGCTGACCTCAATGGTGGGCATCCCGTAAATCGGCGAGTTGGGATCCTCGTTCGCGGCCGGGTTCACGACATCATTTGCGCCGATAATAAGGGCGACATCAATTTCTGACATCTCTTGGTTGATTGTTTCGAGGTCGACGAGGTCGTCGTACGGGATGTTGGCCTCGGCAAGCAATACATTCATGTGTCCCGGCATGCGGCCCGCTACGGGGTGAATTGCGTATTGAACCGTTGCGCCGTTATTTTTTAAAAGATCCGCGAGCTCTTTGAGGGCGTACTGGGCTTGTGAAACCGCCATCCCATACCCCGGGACGAAAACAACCTTACGTGCGGCCTCGAGAAGATAGTAAGCATCTTCTGGAGAAATCGATCGCGGTTCACCGGCGAATGTTTCTGTGGTAGTTTTTGTATTTTTCCTCAAAGACCCCCACAAAACCGATCGCAGCGAACGGTTCATCGCACGACACATAATGATCGTTAAAATGAGCCCACTGGTACCAACGAGGCAGCCCGCAATGATCAGTGCGTTGTTGGCGATCATAAAACCGGTTGCCGATGCTGCGAGCCCCGATAGGCTGTTGAGCAACGCGATTACAACGGGCATATCGCCGCCACCAATGCGGACGGTCATAAGAATACCGAGACAGAGGGGGAGGAGTAGCAAAAACACGGCAACAGCCCCCAGAGATCCGCTGAGGAGAAAGACGAGCGATAAGAGCAACGCAATCCACGCAGTTTTTTTCAAAAAATCAGACCAAGAGGTTGGGCTCCCTCGGAGCTTGAGGTAGGCAATCATA
>CAMWJR010000062.1 GCA_947174645.1 uncultured Verrucomicrobiota bacterium
CTTCTCGACCTACACCCGCTCGCACAACAAATTGGAATGGATTGCCCGTTTTTTCTTCACCAGCAATCTGTACAGCTCGCAACCGGTCGTGGGGAACTATTGGAACCGATCGCTATTGCTCGGCTTTTGAAAGATTATCACTGTCTTGTATTTTGTCCGTCCTTTGAAATTCATACACCGGACATCTACCGTTTGTTTAAAGAAAATCCGCATTACTCAACCCAACAGACGGCATTACTAAAAAATACGCTTCTCTCACCTCAGAAAGATTTCGATATCGAGGCGCTGTGTTTTAACTCCTTTGAATTCTTAGTTTTAAACATCTATCCCGAGTTGAACACGCTGTTTACTGCACTGAGAGAGCACGATTTTCGCCCCCATCTTACGGGAAGCGGCAGTGGTGGATTTATTTTAGGAAAAAATCTTTTGGAACTCCAAAAAGCGCAGAAATTTATTTGGGATCAATGGCCCGACTGCCGGTTATGTGAAATCGTTACGTTCGACGTGGCCGATCAGCCATCAAAGAACTTTACTTAAAAAGTCACGAAGACGTGGATGCTGTGGGTGTTCAAAGATTGCACTCGGACTGCCCTCTTCTAACAACTTTCCATCCGCCATAAAAAGAATACGATTACCGACCTCACGCGCAAATCCCATCTCGTGCGTTACAACAACCATCGTCATTCCCTCACGTGCAAGCTCCTTCATCACGTCGAGAACCTCCCCGACCATCTCAGGATCCAGCGCCGAAGTCGGCTCGTCAAAAAGCATGACCTCGGGATCCATACACAACGCGCGGACAATTGCTACGCGCTGCTTCTGCCCGCCGGAGAGTTGAATGGGATACGCATTTGCCTTGTTTTGTAAACCCACACGCTCAAGTAAGGCCCGGACTTTTTGTTCAATCGCTCTTTTAGGAAAATGTCGTACCTTTCGCGGCGCTAGGGTCATGTTTTGCAAGACCGTCATATGAGGAAAGAGGTTAAAGTGCTGAAAAACCATCCCCATCCGTTGGCGGTAATGGTCGATGTCTAGCGTCACTGTTTTTCCCGCCGAGTTCACATAGCTGTGTTTCGTAATATCGATACCGTTAAAGAAAATCGCACCACTTGTCGGTTCTTCGAGCAGGTTCAAGCTGCGTAAAAACGTCGATTTTCCCGAGCCTGAGGGACCGATGACCACCATGACATCACCGCGACGAATATCGACGGTAATACCATCAAGCGCTTTAACTGAGCCCTGACCGTAGTGCTTTTTGAGGCGCTGGACCTGAATCAGATTATCGCTGGTCGCCACGACGCATCCTCTTTTCTAAATAGGCCACACCCTTGCTTGCCGGAAAACAAAGACAGAAATACAGCCCCGTCGCAACCAGTAGCGGTTCCATCACGATGAACGCCGCACCGCGGACTGCATTGACCGCCGACATAATATCCTGGACGCCAATCGTGTAAGTCACTGCTGACTCCTTGATAATAGCAACAAACTCGTTAGCGATGGCCGGTAAAATGTTTTTCAGCGCCTGAGGAAAAACCACATAACGGAAGGTCTGAGAACGATTCAGCCCAAGTGAACGCGCGGCCTCGGTTTGTCCACGGTCGACCGACTGGATCCCTGAGCGAATAATTTCACAGAGGTATGCTCCGGAATTCATTCCTAATGCGATAACACCGGGCAAGAACCGGTGAAACTTAATAAAACCAAAAAGCGTACCCGTCGGCAGCTTAATAAGGCTAAAAACGCCGTGATAGATGATAAAAATTTGTACGATTACCGGTGTCGATCGTACAATCTCGACATAGGTCGCGGCGATGAAAGCCAAGGGATTAAAACGCCCCAAACGGTACCAAAAGCCACTTTCGCGCTTTGTGCCCTTGCTCGTATACTCTAAAAAGCCAAAAAACCTGGGGAAAGTTCGGGCGAGCCAAAGAAAAGGGTAGCAGTGGCTCATGCGTAGGGTCGCTAGAACAAGCGCAAGCGCGAAGCCGATCATTACCGCGAGCAGCGAAAGCAAAACCGTCACCACAAACCCCTCACCGAAAAGCTTCGCGTACGGGATTATTTTTTCGAAATTCGAGACCTGGATAAAATGTTCCATCATGAGTCTGTTTCAGACTCTCCAGTTACGGGTGAACCTTTCCGTCGGCCCCAAGAAGACCTTCGTACGTATTTCCGTCCGCAAGCTCTCTCGCCTCTCGAATAAAGCGCGCCATACTTCCATCGTCGAGTGCTGCCGTAACCGCAAAGTTAATCGCGGCCAGTAGCGCGGGATGATTTTTGGTAACACCAATCGCGGACCCTTTGATCTCACAGGGTACATCGAGCGCGACACATAATTCGGGATAGTTCGTTTGATAACTTTTCGCTACAGGGGTTTCGATGTAGGCACCATCGAGCTTTCCACTCAGAACTTCGGCGAGAATCTCGGGAACTTTCGCTAACGGGACAATATCGGCATTCGAACTATATTTTTTCGCGAGATCGATCTGAATCGAGCCCGTCTGTGCCCCAATCTCTAATCCCGCCCGATCGGTCGCCGCCAGGTCCGGATAACGATCTTTGTTCGACTTCAAACAGATAAATGACTGTCCACTCTGATAGTAAATTTTTGAAAAGTCCATGATCGCCTCGCGTACGGGATCGGGCGTAAATCCGGCCATCCCAATATCTACAGATCCTGATTGAAGCTCCATAATCACGCCATCGAAATCCATCGGAATGATTTCTAACTCTAACCCAAGGTAATCCGCAATATATCCCGCTAATGCGAGGTCAAAGCCCGCTAGGTTCGGATTTCCTTCACTATCGAGTGCATAGAATTCGTACGGCGCAAAGTCGGGGCTCGTCGCGACGGTCAAACGCCCCTCCGTGACAGTCTCTAACAGCGGCTTCAACTCCTCAAGCGACATAGCAGCATAATCTTCTTGGGCCTGAGCAACGGGCACGGATTCTGTCTTTTTGGTACACTCCCCTTTATTGCCGAACCACACAAAGGCCGCTACTGCCAACACCGCCAACATTAACAAAACGCACTTCTTCATTCTATATTTCCCCTTCCCAAGCGCCTAAAAGCAGGACTGAATCAATTTTTCACACCATCGCTGTCAAGTTTTAAGAAAAATTACCGTTACGGTCCTAAAACGTAAAGCAGCGCGCGACGCGTTCGGCGTGGCCATATTGGAGAATCGACCGTCCAGAAAGCTCCATTTGCAGACTCCCCCCCGGCATCTTGACCGTCACAGTCGGTTCACACAATTGTTGACGATATGCCGCTGCAAAGACCGCTGCCGCACTACTCCCCGAAGACAACGTCCGCCCAACACCGCGCTCCCAAATTTGGGCCCATATTTTATCTGGTGACGCGACATAGGCAAACTGCACATTCGTTTTTTCCGGGAATATAGGCAATGTTTCAAATTGCGGCCCGAAGTGCTCGACATAATCGTCTTTGAGCTGTTGAACATCTGCAACCCACACCACACAGTGCGGATTGCCCATCGAAACTGCAGTAACATTAAAGGTATTGCCCTCCAGTGTGACTGCTTGGGTGTTCGGTGATGGTAATAATGATCCTGAAAACTGGGGTTCTCCAAAGTCAACGCAGATCGTATCGCCTGATTTTCGACAAAGGCAATCTCCCGAATCCGTTGCAATTAATACAGTATCGCCACCAAAAGTATCGAATAAAAATTGAGCCAAAATACGTAGGCCGTTGCCGCTTTTTTCCGCGATAGAGGCATCGGGATTGTAGATTTTGAGGCGGAAACGCCCCGGATCTGGGAGTGGATAGCTATATAAAAGCCCATCAGAACCCAGGCCGTAATGCGGGTCACAGAGTTGGCGAATATGCTTTGGTGTCAGCGATAGCAGCTGCCCCGGATCGAAGCACACGAGGTACGCGTTGCCGAGCGCTTGGTACTTGAAAAGTTCCATCGGGCCATCAACATACGGGAATGCCTCGGGAGTCAAAATTATTTGCGCCACGCTATCCGTTTGATCCTCAAGCAATCCCCGGCTATTACGGCTGGGTAATTTTTGTAATCTCGCTCGCGGAACGGCTGATTAGCGTTCCGGGACATAATGTCGGCATCGCTCCTTTTACGGAACCGATTCTACAGCATCTCGCAATCACGCGGACGGATTTCAGTCAAATACTTGGTATCGCGATTTTTCTCAGTACGTTTCCACTCCCCACTTTTGGACGTGTTTTCGACCAAATCGGGGCGAGAAAGGCGGCAGTCTATTCGGCATTCGGCCTGGGCTTGACGCTACTGTTCTTAGGTAATATCGAACTGATGATTTCAACCTTAACACCTTTCCTAGGAACGCACGCAGCCACACTTTTAATGCTTTTTCTGGGGTTCTTTTTGTTAAAACTGCTGGGGCAAAACCTCCTGCCGCTCGCTAGCCGCTTCATGTTACTCCGTTGGTACCCCCATATGACCTATGCCATTATGGGGGTTTCGGGGCTTTTTGTATCCATTATTTTCGGCTGCGGCCCCAAGATGACCGAGTTTCTCATCGTACGATACGGTTATTTCGGCGCATGGCTTCAAATGGGGATTGTGACACTTTTGGTTATTCTGCCGATGCTTTGGCTTTTTTGCCGCGATAGCCCCGAATCCTGTGGAATGGCAGCGCCCGAAGGCTTTCAGAAAAAGGCAGGGAATACCAACCATGTAACCGACGCAACCTTATGGCAAGCGTTACGGACTTTCGATTTCTGGTTATTCGCAATCGCAACGGCAACCTCGACGTTTACGACCACGGGCCTCCAAATTCACATCGTCGATTTATTTCGTGACGTCCACGCATGCATGGATAACGCTCTCAATATCTTTTTACCGGTCGCAATCGTGAGCGCCATCTCTGGCGTCTTTTTTGGATTCTTTCAGGAGAGGATCGCGATCTATTTCTGCCCAGTTGCAGTATTTGCCGTTAATGGGCTTATCGCGGGCTCGATTGACTTTATTGCTCACCCCTGGATTCTCGGGACCTTTATTTTTCTTTTCGGCATGAATTGGGCGCTGTATGGGAT
>CAMWJR010000063.1 GCA_947174645.1 uncultured Verrucomicrobiota bacterium
ACCTTTTAGGTTTTTGGCATATTTCTTTCGGGCAATTTTTATTGGCGTTTGGGATTTCGGTCGCGATCGGGACCTGTTTTTGTGGCGAAGCCGAGGTGCGGATTGGAGAAAAAGATCCGTCGTGTGTCATTCTCGATGAGTTTTTGGCGATGCCGCTCTGTTACTGGAATTGCGAAAAGTTTGCCGAATACCTCGAACCCTGGAAGCTCATACTTTGGGGCTTTATTCTGTTTCGCGTCTTTGATATTTGGAAGCCATGTGGGATCCGATCGCTTCAAAAAATGCGGGGTGGAGCGGGAATCATGCTCGATGATATTGCAGCGGCCTTTGCGACTTGTCTCGTAATTCATATTGCGGCACCATTGCTGGCACACTGAGGTTTTTGCTGTTTTACGGTTTGACTAAAACTTTACTTCCATATAATCCCCTCACGATATGGATGGAGATCGGAAGCCGTGGAAATACGGGCTCAGGGGGATTGTATCGCTATTTTGCTTATTGTTGAGCGGTTGTGGTAGCTCGGTGCTTTTTAATGCGCTCGAGGAGCAGGAGGTCAATGAGATGATCGCACTTCTCCAGCAGCATGGCATTGCGGGGACGAAAATTATCGGCAAGGAGAGCTGTGCTTTATCGGTCGCGAGCGATAATTTTTCGACGGCGGTCGACCTTTTGCAGTCTTACGGTTACCCGTTGCCTAAGTACCAAACTCTGGGAGATGTATTTAAAAAATCCGGTCTTGTTTCATCGCCGCTGGAAGAGCGCGTCCGTTTTATGAACTCGCTCGCAGAGAGTGTCGCACTGACGCTTAGTAAGATTCCGGATGTTTTGAAGGCCCGCGTCCATATCGTGATTCCGGAAAATGATCCCTACGCCGAGCACATCGTTCCTTCCTCTGCCGCGGTATTTATCGCATATCGGCAGAATGCGCCGGTTGAGGATTACGTGAAGCAGATCAAGTATCTTGTGACCAACAGCGTTGAGGGCCTGAGTCCCGAAAAAGTTTCCGTTGCGTTTTTCCCTATTACCTTACCGCCGTTACCAAAGGCCGTTGCACCGAATGCTTCGCCGATCAATGTACTGGGAATCGATATTAGCGATGCCGATAAAGTACCGTTCTTCATGCTCATCGGAGGACTACTGCTCGTAATTCTCCTCCTTATAGGCGCACTTGTTTGGATGTGGCTTTCGTCGAAGCGGAAGAAAAAAGAAAAGACCGCGGAAATTGAAAATTTAGCGGAGGCGTCGGATGTCGTCCCTGCCGCCGCCGAGGAAGGAACCCAAGAAGAATCATTAGATTAATCATGGAAGCGCTCGATTACGTCACAACCTTGATACGGCAGTATCGCGAAAACCTTTTCCGGGAGATCTATCAGTTCAATAACGGGATGCTCGCCTACGCACACGACGATTACCTTCAAGATTTGCCGATGTCAGTGTTACGTCCGTTGGCAGCTTCGCCAAAGTCGCGGTGTGCGGCAATCCGATATGCGAGAGAGGCACTGAAGTTGGAAGAGGACGTGTACGATTTCTCGGAACCGCGTGCATACCTCTGTCTCTTTTCAGCGGAAGAAATTCAACGAATAATTGGGTATATTGGCGGTATCTGTTTTTCGGAACAGGTCCGGAAGACGATCATCGGGCGCGAGATTTTAGCGATCAAGCACGCACTAGGAAACGATGCCTACACTTTTTCGATCCGCAATGCGCCGTTATTTGTGAAGTCAGTTGTTGCCGAACATTTTCAGGTCGGAGGGGAAAATCTCGTCGAGCGCATGTTGAACACCGGATGTTCCCTGATCGGCATGGCATTATCGGGGCTTTCGGAAGCGATGTTACGGCGTTTTCAAATGAAATTTCCGAAAAATTTTGGGTGGGACTTTCGACGCAATGCCGATGAGGATTCCGGGTACTGTTTTGAGTTTATTAAACGCGTCGTAAAGCGGGCGCTAAAGGATGACAGCAGTGTCGCTGTCGCGATGGTGAGGGCGTAATCATGTTACAGATCAATCGGTCAAAGTTTAAATTATTATCGCAAGGGAAGGTTTTTAAGTGCCACGATTACGGTATGTACCTCGAGGCGGAGCGTGCGGTCGCAGAGGCGTATCAGGAGAACGATCGGCTGATTCAGTACGCGAGCGAACTGTGCGAGAAGCTCGTTTCTGATACCAATGGACAAGTGTCGCAGTTCGTAACGGAGGCGAATGAGAACGTTGCATCACTTATTGCACAGGCAAATCAGAATGCTGAAACGATCATCCAGCAGGCCAACCAAAAGAGCCAGACGCTTTTAGCGGAAACCGAAAAAAAGCGCCAAGAAGTTCTCGCTGAAGCGAAAAAGTACTACGCGCAGGAGGCAAAGCGGGGTTACAAAGACGGTTTTGAGCAGGGAAAAGAGACACTTGCAAAGCAGTTAGCCGAAGCATCGATCCAAAATAGCGCTAATATCAAACAGCTTGAAAACAACATCGTCGGCCTTGTACTTAAGGCGCTGAAACGAATTTTAGGTGAAGTCGACCAAGAGACGCTCATGGTATCGCTTGCGCGTCAGGCGCTTAAAGCAGTTAAAAATCAGAGTGAAGCCATCTTAAAAGTATCACCCAGCGATGCTGGTATTGTCCGGAGTCAACTTGAGAAGGTGATGGCAGATGGCATTGTCGACTATTTGGAAGTTGTTGCTGACTCACGCCTCCAGCCCGGAACCTGTATCTTGGAAACCGATGTTGGGGTCGTTGATGCAAGTCTCGAGGTTCAGATGAATGCCATTACGGAGGCCTTTAAAAAAGCCGAGAAAAGTCTGTTAGCATCTTCGTCGGAACCGTCCACTCCTGCACCTCAAGCCAGTACTGAAGAAAAAGCGACAGCTACCGAGGACAAGGTTGGGAAAGCTGATGCTGAAAACGAAACCGAGGAAGCGTAATGGCAAATCCCAACACAATTGTTTCATCGAACCCTTACGACCGCGTTACAGTAACCCTCGATCAGTTGCTCGAGGAGACGAAGACCGTTAAGACGAAAGGGAAGGTTCTTCAGGTTTTGGGAACCATTATCAAGGCGATGGTCCCGAACGTAAAGGTTGGAGAACTGTGTATTTTGCGGACACCCTGGGAGGAAACTGAAGTTTGGACAGAGGTTGTCGGATTCGAGAAGCAAGCTGCCATTTTGAGTCCGTTAGGGGAATTGCGCGGTGTTTCCTCGGCAACGGAAGTGATCCCAACGGGAGATGTACACACGGTTGGTGTGGGTGATGATCTTTTGGGGCGCGTTGTTGATGGGCTGGGGCGCGTAACGGCAGAGTCAATTGCAGATAAGGGGGAATTTATTCCAGAAACATATTACCCCGTTTATGCGAGTCCGCCGCCGGCGATGTCGCGTGCACCGATTTCGACACCAATTTCATTGGGCGTACGTGCGCTTGATGGCTTATTAACTTGTGGTGAGGGGCAGCGTCTCGGAATTTTTGCAGCGGCTGGTGGTGGTAAAAGTACGCTATTGTCGCAGATTATCCGCAATACCGAAGCAGAGCTCAGTGTTTTGGCGCTCATCGGTGAGCGTGGTCGTGAAGTACGCGAGTTCGTCGAAAAAGACCTTGGGCCGGAGGGGATGAAGCGGGCGATTTTGGTCATTGCAACTTCGGACCGTTCGTCAATGGAACGTCTGAAGGCGGCCTATGTTGCAACAGCCATTGCGGAGTATTTTCGCGATAAAAATAAAAAAGTCCTCTTAATGATGGACTCGGTTACTCGTTTTGGTCGTGCGCAACGTGAGATTGGTCTTGCTGCAGGAGAACCACCTGCTCGTCGTGGATTTCCGCCTTCGGTTTTTTCGGAGCTACCGAAGCTTATGGAGCGCGCGGGGCAATCTGCCAAGGGTTCGATTACGGCGCTTTATACCGTCCTCGTTGAAGGTGACGATATGACGGAGCCGATCGCTGATGAAACGCGTTCGATCTTAGACGGACACATTATTCTTTCTCGAAAGCTTGGTGCGGCGAATCACTATCCAGCAATCGATATTTTGGCGAGTATTAGTCGTTGTATGGCGGCAATTGCTTCGGAAGAACATAAAGCGGCAGCGAGTAAGTTGCGGACGATTTTAGCTAAATACAGCGAAGTCGAATTACTTGTCCGTATTGGTGAGTACAAGCGTGGTTCAGATGCGGTGACCGATGAGGCGATTGACCGTGTGGATGCGTGTAATAACTTCCTCAAGCAGGGCCGTAATGAATGTAATACCTTTGATGAGACGGTCGAGATGTTGAAGAAGGTCGTCGGGATGTAATGGCGCGAAAGTACGAGTTAGACGACCTGTTACGGGTTCGCGAAATCCGCAAAGACCGTGCGGAGAAGGTGCTTCACGAGGCGCAGCAGCTCGTACGCGAAGCGGAACAGGCGATTGTCAAAGCGCAGCAGGAGCTTGAGGACTACAAGTTATTTGTCATTCAAGAGTCGCAACGGCTTTACGATCAGGTTATGCGCAAGAGTATTAATAAGCGTGAGATCGATAATCTGAACTTTCTCATCAAAGAGTTACAGAACAAGATTTTCGATTACATGAAGCGCGTTGAGGATGCGATTTTAGCCTGTGATAAAGCGAAGGAGCACTTAGAGGAGAGCCGAAAAGCTCTACGCGAAGCCGAGCGCAACATTGATAAAATCGAAACGATGAAGGATGTATGGCGCGAACAGGTACGCATTGAGGAGGAGCGCGCGGCAGATGCGGAGATGGAGGACTTACCGGCGAAGCGACGCTAAGAATTTTTTAATCAGGGAAAAGATATGAGTGGGATAAAAGTAAATCAAGGGGAAATAAATCGCGCACCGTCACCGATGACGAATTCTAACGTACAACGTTACGGTTCAGCAGACGCAGATGATATCAATGTCTTTGATGCGATTATGAACGGCGGTACAGCGAGTGAACAAGTTGAAGGAACGTTCAAAAAAGCGACGAAAGACAAAGGTGATAGTGCTTCAGATGCCATGTCATCCGATCATGAAGAAGTTGCGCGTATATTTGGAGGA
>CAMWJR010000064.1 GCA_947174645.1 uncultured Verrucomicrobiota bacterium
GTCCCCGGCAGTGAGGGTACCGTGAATGACGAAAAAGAGGGTCTGAAGGTTGCCGAAGAAATTGGCTTTCCCATTATTATCAAAGCGGTTGCTGGTGGTGGCGGAAAAGGAATGCGCCTCGTCTTTAATTCGGTTTCCTTCAGTAAAGAATTTAACATCGCACGTGCAGAGGCCGAGAAAAACTTTGGCAACGGTGCAGTCTATATCGAAAAATATGTCGAAGATCCCCGACACATCGAGGTCCAAGTCATAGCCGATCGCTCCGGAAAAGTACTCCATCTCGGAGAGCGTGATTGCTCGATCCAGCGCCGCTACCAAAAAGTTATTGAAGAAGCCCCGTCGGGATTCTTAGACGACAGCTTACGCCACAAAATGGGAGATGCCGCCGTTCGCCTCGCAAAGCAATGTGGCTACGAAAACGCGGGAACGGTCGAATTTCTGGTCGATAAACGCGGAAACTTCTACTTCATGGAGATGAATACACGGATCCAAGTCGAGCATGGGGTGACCGAAGAAGCGCTCGGTCTCGACCTGATCGACCTCCAGCTCCGGATTGCGGCCGGTGAAAAAATTCCCTTCGAGCAAAAGCACGTCAAATTCATCAAGCATGCGATCGAGTGCCGAATTAATGCCGAAGATCCCGACCGGAACTTCGCACCCTGTCCCGGTGAAGTTTCGCTCTACTATGCCCCAGGTGGCAATGGGATCCGCGTCGATAGCCATGTCTATGGCGGCTACCGCATTCCGCAGTATTACGATAGCATGATCGGCAAATTAATCGCGACCGGTTCGACTCGCGAACTCGCTATTAACCGCATGGGACGTGCCCTCGGTGAATATATTATCCGAGGCGTTTCGACAACAATTCCATTTTGTAAGCAGATTATGTCCGATATCGATTTTCGCGCCGGCAATGTGACGACGAAATTCATCGAGGAATTTATGAAACGTACCCATCGGGCGTAAAACTGCTTTAACATTGCAAATACGGCCGGCATTGTACTGTTCAACGCGATGAGCGCGCTGAACCACATCCGGAACTTTTGTATCATTGCCCACATCGACCACGGAAAGACGACGCTCTCCGATCGCCTCCTCGAAGCCACCCATACGGTACAAAAGCGCAAGATGCAGGATCAGCTCCTGGATTCGATGGACCTCGAACGTGAACGCGGGATTACCATCAAATGCCATCCGGTTACCATGCGCTATCAGAGCCCTAATGGCGGAGAATTTCTTCTCAACCTTATCGATACGCCAGGGCATGTCGATTTTTCCTACGAAGTTTCCCGAAGTATTGCGGCTTGCGAAGGAGCGCTGTTATTAATTGACGCGTCCCAAGGGATCGAGGCACAGACCGTCGCCAATGCAAACCTAGCCATCGAGCAAGAACTTGTGATCATTCCCGTTCTCAATAAAATCGACCTCCAAAGCGCACAGCCGGATGTTATTCTCACTCAACTCGAGGACGTTTTAGCGATTCCACGTGAAGAAGCACTCATGGCGAGCGCGAAATCCGGTCTTGGTATTGATGCCATTTTAGAAGCCGTTGTCTCACGAATTCCATCACCGCGTGGGAGCGATTATCCACAAACTCGCTGCCTTGTTTTTGATTCCGTTTTTGATACCTACCAGGGCGTGATCTGTTATCTCCGTGTGTTTTCCGGAGAAGTGAAAACCGGTGACGAAATGCTCTTAATGGGGACGCAACAGCGCGTCCAAGTGAAAGATGTTGGGATTTTTTCTCCGCAAATGACATCGACGAAAACGCTTACCGCGGGCCAAGTCGGCTATATTGTCACAAACATCAAGGATGTTTCCGAGATTAAGATTGGCGACACGATCACGCACTATAGTGATCCTGCAGCGGAGATGCTTCCGGGGTATAAAGAGGTGCATCCGATGGTTTTCAGCGGTCTGTATCCGATCGATACCTCGGATTATGAAAAACTCAAGGCAGCACTCGCGCGGCTACAACTCAATGACGCAGCGCTCGTTTATCAATCAGAGAGCTCTACGGCGCTTGGCTTCGGCTTCCGGTGTGGATTTTTAGGGTTACTCCATATGGAGATTGTTCAAGAACGGATTCGACGAGAATATAATCTCGACGTCATTTCCACATATCCCAGCGTTGTGTATCACGTCTACAAGACTGATGGCGAGGAGCTCGTCGTTGATAATCCTCTCCACCTACCGGATCCGTCCTCGATCGCTTCGATCCAGGAGCCGATGATCCGTGCGATGATCCATATTCCTAACGAATCGATTGGTGATATGTTGATGTTGGTCGCAGAAAAACGCGGTACTTGTGTGCGAACCGATACCGTAGACGCACATCGTGTGATGTTGTGTTGTGAGTTACCCTTGAATGAGGTACTGGTCGATTTTAATGATCGCCTAAAAAGCATTACGAAAGGCTATGGGTCGATGGACTATGAGCTGATGGGCTATCAAACCTCGAATCTCGTAAAGATGGACCTTTTAGTTAATGGCGAGGCAATTGACGCGTTTTCGCTCATTGTGCATAGAGAAAAAGCGGTTACGCGTGGGCGAGAACTTTGTCAAAAGCTTAAGGAAATTCTCCCACGACAGATGTTTGCGATCGCGATCCAGGCGGCGATTGGGAGTACGATTATTGCACGCGAAACACTGGGGGCATACCGGAAAGATGTTACGGCGAAGTGCTATGGCGGTGACATTACGCGAAAACGTAAGCTGTTGGAAAAGCAAAAGGAGGGGAAGAAAAAGATGAAACAGATTGGTAAGGTTTCGATTCCACAGGATGCGTTCATTAAAATCCTAAAATCGTCGACCTAGGGATCTTCGCTTGAGTTTTTTCGTATCCGCGATACAGTTCCGCTGTGCGAGTTCTTTTAACTAATGACGACAGCATTCATTCTGCAGCGCTACACCATCTAGCTCAGGCGTTTCAGCGACACGGTTGGGAAGTTTTTATTACGGCACCGGCAACGGAACAGAGTGGCGTTGGTCGTGCTTGTGGGCTTTCTCGGACACCTGAGGTAGCGCCTTTTCAAGGGCTTAATTGTGAAGCGTGGATGATTTCGGGGACACCTTTAGATTGTGTTAATATCGCGCTCTCATATTTGATTCATGATCGTCAACCGGATCTCGTTGTTTCGGGGATCAATTGGGGCGTGAATGTTTCTGTTCCGGTTGTGTTTAGTTCGGGGACCGTTGGAGGAGCGTTGGAAGGTGTTGCTTGGGGCACTCCGTCTATCGCAGTCTCTCAAAGCCTTCCAGATCAGGATGGGCAATTTTTACAAAAAAAGTTCGATTTCTTGTCACATGCGGGCCTAATGAAAAGTATCGTAATTGCAGCTGAGCGAACTTTGGTTTTTGCGGAAGAGGCGGTAAAATCCAAAGAATGTGTCGTCCATAATATTAATTTCCCGTATCCTTTGACAGAACAAACCGAAGTCGAGCATACACGTTTGAGTGATATCATGCGAGGTTCTGCATGTCCGATCTACGGTCCGCTTTATCAACAACCAGATGATCAGGGAGTTTGTCGATTTCAGATGCCGAGTCATCCTGAAATTCCCTTCGAGCCGGGAACCGATATGGCAGCACTGCTAAAAGGAAAAATTAGCCACAGTGTTCTCGACCTTCGACGGCTCTGTGCCGATTTTTAGCTTGCACGGCGGGGATCCAACGACTGTGATGGTCTGTAATGAGGGAAGATGTAAGACGACCAACGCCTCCGAAACTCATCGGTGAACCAATTTCTGTAGCGGGTATTTTGGAAATCGAACCGAACGGTCGCTTCGGCAACATTATCGGTGAAAAATCCTTCGGTAAGGTACAGCGCGAGGACCCTATTGTGAGCCATGATCTTCTTGTGCGTTACCGTTTACGTCGAGGGATGTGGATTGAGGGCAAGATGCAACGCGTTGAATCAACGGAGTCGAATGCGCGTCCTCGATTAATTTCGATTGATCAGATCGACGGAATAAACCCATCGATGCGACAAAATCTCCCACGGTTTGAAGATCGAGAATCACTGATTCCGAATCACGTACTGAGCTTGGAAAACGAAGAAGAGCGTCTGAGCCATCGGATCATTGATCTCTTTGCACCCCTCAGTTATGGGCAACGGGGACTGATTGTTGCACCGCCGAAAACGGGTAAAACGACGCTGTTGCATGACATTGCCGCGGGGATTCGAAAAAAAAATCCGGAGTGTGTGTTGCTCGTATTGCTCGTCGATGAGCGCCCAGAAGAGGTAACGGATTTTCAGCGTACAGTTGATGCGGAGCTCTATGCCTCGTCCAACGACGAATTGCGAATGATCCAGATCCAGGTTGCTGAACTCGCGATCGAGCGCGCAAAGCGCCTGGCAGAAATTGGCAAAGATGTAGTTGTTTTGATGGATTCGGTCACGCGTCTCACCCGGGCGTACAACCGGCAATATTCCGGTGGTCGGACGATGACGGGCGGTGTGGATGTTAAAGCCCTGGAAAGGCCGCGTATGTTATTTTCGACGGCACGGAATTTAGAGGGGCGGGGGAGTGTGACGATTCTCGCAACCGCGCTCATAGAGACGGGCAGTCGTATGGATGATCTCATTTTTCAAGAGTTTAAAGGGACGGGGAATGCAGAAATTGTTCTGAATAAGAAAGCTGCGGACATGCGGATTTACCCGGCGATCGATCTACAGCAATCGGGAACACGTCGAGAAGAGCTCTTATTACCAGAAAACGAACTCAAAGCGATTAATATTTGTCGCCGAGCGTTTATGGGGATGAAGCCGGAGGAAGCGATCGAATCGCTAGTGTCGCGCTTACAAAAGACAAAAAATAATAAAGAATTCTTGCTTTTGTTGCAAACGACATTAAGCCGTTAAAGCGTTTCAAAGAATGCAAAATTTTGCTGAGCAGTGTGCGGACGTGGCTCGTTAGATCATGAGCCATAATTTGGAGTACATCGATGAGGACGTAAGCATTAGTATAGGCGCCGGCGAGCCGCAGACAGGAGATGAA
>CAMWJR010000065.1 GCA_947174645.1 uncultured Verrucomicrobiota bacterium
GTCCCAAAAGCCGCCGTATAATAGGTTATAAAAAAGCTCTGCTGATAAAAAACGCCCGTGTTGTGCATCGAACTTTGTCCTTACGCCGCATGATGATAAAACGTTGAGTTGAAAATTGAACTCCGCCCCGATCTCGTGGTACTTGTGACGGCGGAAGCGACCAAAGGTCCCGAGCGACCAAAGGTCACCGCTCGCAATCTCATCGTGAATTCCGAATTCTTCGATCAACGAACGCTTCCAGTTCCCGCGCAGATAGAACTGACCACGGAGCCAATGGCGTAGTGCAAGTTCTGTCACCAGGTAACAATCGCCAATCGTATCGGGTCTCGAATCATCGCGCTGTCGAAAGCGCTGGAGATTGAAATCTTGATAGAAATTAAAGGACGCGAGCTTCGTAACTTTGTTTTTTTTCCGCCCCCAAAAGTCTTGTTCAAGGCCGAGACGAATAATGTGCTGCCCCGTGAGAGCGTCGACATCCCGACGCTCAGCGAGGTCGAGGCTCGGGAAAAATATTTCCTTTTGCGTCATTACATGCGGTATAAAGCGCTGCGCACCCAGAGAGTGACAGTAGCGATATTGGATCGTCGGACGGATGATGTGCTTCCAAGATAAAATACCGAGCCCTGCAATGCCCTTACGATAAAACCCCGTAAACTCGGTATTCAGGTCGAGTCCGAGTTCGACCAGTGCACGACTCCTATGACCACTATAATCCGTCCAACGCGTCCCGACGGTCGGCATCACGTGAACTCCCTCAAATTCCGCGGGATAACGCAAGCCCACATAGCCATCGAAGCGGTTACTTTCAATCGCTTCGCGTGAGTCCTGGTCACGCCCTTTGACACGAGCAATGTCGAACAAACCAGAGGCATAAATCCCCGAATCGCCAAGCTCACGCTGGAAATAATTTAGTCGCAATGAAGGTAATTCTTCGGGGAATCGCTGAAAGTGATTGATCTTAGGCCGCATGAACGCTGTTATGAGCGTCTGTTGTCCACGAATGTCGTACTCTAAAAACAAATCACGAACGCGACAGTCGCCGTAAAGATTGTGGCGAAAATCCCCGGACATCCGGCTGTCTCCGGTCCACACAAAATCCGAAATAAGATCCGTATGTTCACCGAAGTGGTAGTTGCCCCGAACGTCTAAAAATCCTCGACGCTTCTCAATGGGAACCCCATCGACGTCAACGCCTCGATCTTTACCATGGTCGCGGACGGTTGCCGCTCGGAAATCGAAATACCCCTTGATTTGAGGACGGTCACTTCGGAGCTTTAAAACAGGCCCCAACAAATACCCACGACGGCTGTAGTAATCTGCGATATATCCCGCATAGAGATCAGGTAAAACGTGGAATTTGACCTCACTCTGTAAATAAACACCTTTACTTTTAGTGCGTCCCGCATTGGCATACACTTCAATCGCTGTCCAAAAACGCGGATCCGTGTTAACTTTAGGGAAAACTAGGACGGGAATGCGACCGATACGTAATTTTCCACCACGAATCGCAATCCGATTTCGCTTCCGATAGTAGCGCACGCTTTGACTGCTCAGGTGCGGACTACCGGGGCCTAATTGGGCATAAACATCCGCCCCACGGAGCGCAACTTCCTCGTCATCGATCTTTAACTCTTCGGCGGTACAACCTAAAAACTCGATCTGAACCTGGCCATTTTTGGCGTGAATTTCTTTCGCATCCATCGACCAGCTCACACTGTCACACAGGATATAAAAATTATCGCCAACGCAGCGCACATCACCTTCAGCAAAAATACTGCCATCGTGCATCGAAAAATGATCAGCCTCGACGGTCACACCTCGGACTTGTAATTTCGCGCCGCCAGTCGCCGACATCTGCGTCAACTTTTGTGAGGCATCTTCTTCTGGCGCTGCGATTTCTGTGTTCGAGGGATCCTCTGCACATACCGACTGTGCAATCAACAATAGCAACACACCAACACGATTTCTCACTTGGGAATGTTCTTTGTAAAACTGGCCCCTTGACAATCCTTTAGTTCAAAACGTGATGTTTAAAGCTTGTCACATCACAGCACACACCTAGTTTTATAGCTTTCGGGCGGGTAGCTCAGTTGGTTAGAGCAACTGGTTTACACCCAGTAGGTCGCAGGTTCGAGTCCTGTCTCGCCCACCAGGGCATCTTGAGGAGGCTCTAGGATAGCGGGATATCGGCTACGTGATGCCTTTGGTAGTTTTCGAGTAACGCGCGAATCGCCTGGCCACGATGACCAATGGTTTGCTTTACTTTAGGGCCTAACTCCGCAATCGTTTGTTCATAATGCTCGGGAACAAAGACGGGATCGAAGCCAAATCCGTGATCGCCACGCGCCGGAAAGGATATTTTTCCCGACATGATTCCCTGTCCACGGAAATAGCAATCATGAACGGGGTCATAGAACACCGCTTCACAGGTAAAATACGCACCTCGGTCACTTTTGATCGATAATAGCTCTTCGAGCTGATTGTAGGCATTAGTTAGGCCCTTGCTCTGTGTAATAAAACGCTTCGTAAAAACCCCCGGAAATCCGTCGAGTGTATCGACACAGAGGCCTGCATCCTCGGAAAGCGTTAACATATTTGTCGCGCTTGCGTAATGACGGGCCTTGGATGCGGCATTACGTAAGAAGTCATCATACGGTTCGTCCGCCTCCGGTACAGTGGGAAAGTCTTTTAGCGAAAGTAGTTCAAAAAAATCCCCCAGTAACCGATTGAGCTCTTCCAGTTTCCCTGGGTTCATCGAAGCGATACACAACTTTGGCTTCATTCTCAAATATTCCTTTTAAACGAATTCATGCGTCATCGATTGATCGACCGATGCTTGCCATAGCAAATCGCGCGCTCGAATATGATCCGGTGCCTGCGTTAGCACCTGATTTGCAATCTCAACAGCTCCCGCATAATCGTTCGACTCGTAAAGCGCCTCCCCCATGAGCAGTTTATCGGCAATATTCCGCTCCGGCTCGGGAATCGCCCGGATCGCAAAAATCGCCGTTTCATAGAGTGCAAAGCTCGACGCGACCTCGGCTAACACGCGCCAAAGAAAGTAACAGCGCGGCATCACATTTAATAACTGATCCAATTTCGATAACAACTCACGGTGACGTGTTCTAAGGTGCCCCAAATCCCATAAAGCTCCTAAAAACGTTTTTCCCAAAAAACTCCAATGGAGCAAAAAGCGGCGAGAAGGTATATGCGCTCGTGTTTCCTGCAAATATTGGCGGACAGCAAGCTCATTGGGCGATTGAAATAAAAACTCCATGCACAAAAACTGCGCGTAATCCCAATTCTCTGCACGACATAAAGCCTCAATTTTTCCGATCCACCGCGAGTGCATCCGTGTATCCACAGCTCTAATTATGCAATTTTTTTACAATTTACGACACCATTTCTGATTTTTGTTAAAATTTGTGCCGCGAGCTGCTCTGTTGGGGCCTCGACAAGGAGACGCAGCTTAGGTTCCGTTCCTGAATAACGGACAAATACTTTTCCCTGGTCACGCAGTTGCTCTGCCTCAAATTGAATAATATTGTTTAGCTCTGGAAGTTCGGTGATGGGGATTTTTTGACGAACGGGAAGGCTACACACTTTTTGGGGAAGCAATGCGATTATCTCGCTGCATTTTTTTAGTGAAACATTTAAATGTGCCACCGCTTCGAGGAAAAGTAATGCCGTTTGAATCCCATCGCTCGTCGGCGCCGCATCTGAAAAAATGATATGTCCTGAACTTTCACCACCCAAGTTACACCCTTCTTGCTGCATCATTGCCGCGACATTACGGTCACCAACATCGGATAAGAGCACTTTGATGCCATACTTTTCGAGACTTCGAGCAAGACCTTGGTTAGACATTGCCGTCGTCACAATTGCGCTATTTTTGAGGCGTCCTTGCTGTTGAAGATCGATCGCAATTAGCCCTAAAAGAACCTCGCCTGGAACGATCGCCCCTCCCTCATCACACATTAAAACCCGATCACCATCACCGTCATGGGCAATCCCAAAAGCTGCTCCTGCTCGATGCACGGCCGCCTGTAACGCTTCGGGATGTTCACTACCACAATCTTGGTTGATATTCGTTCCATCGGGATGATCACCAAGCCCAATAGTTGACTCAAAATCATACGCCTGCTGCGCAAATTTCAGAGCGGAACCATTGGCACTGTCGATGACAACTTTGCGGAAGTGATTCTTGATCTCGGGAGAAACTACGTATCTTGGCTTTACCTGTACTTCTTTAACTGAGGCCTTTAAAGAAGGTATATCTTCATCTCGAAGACGATCGATTTCTGATTCGAGTTTTGCCTCAAATTCCTTGTCGATTTTTTCCCCATGTGAGCCAAAAATTTTAACACCATTGTCGCAGGCAGGATTATGTGATGCGGTAATCATAAGGCCGAACTCGGACTTCGTTTCCACAACGGCTTTGGAGAGCAGCGGCGAAGTAACAATCCCGAGGTTCCAAACTGTGATGTTTTTAGAAAAGCCACTAGCAAGAGCATCAAAAATCGCCGTCCCAGAACCCCGTGTATCGCGGCCTATCACGACCTGCCGAGAAG
>CAMWJR010000066.1 GCA_947174645.1 uncultured Verrucomicrobiota bacterium
AAAAAATGTTAAAGTAAATTTGACACGAAAAGAAAATCTTTTAATTAAAAACTGTTGACTTGGGGGAAAAAGTGGGAGATATTGGGACTCGAGAGTAGCTAGGGGAAGCCCTGTGGATTCGTGGATTAACAGTTTTTATGTGGGTGAGTATACGCGTCAAATGGATGAAAAGATGCGAGTTGCGATGCCCTCAAAGTGGCGACCGGAAGGTAGCGAAGCGGCCTTTTTGGCGCTACCGAATCCTCTCGGTTGTCTGACGGTTTATCCCCCAAAAATGGTCACGCGGCTTGAAGAAAAGGTCGCACAGGTAAGTCTTGGTGATACCGCGGGGCAGATGGCGCTCGCAAAGTTATTTTCAAAGGCCGATATTTTTTCGTGTGACAGCAAGGGGCGTGTCAAATTAGAAGAACGTCTTTTGCGGTTTGCACAAATCGCGACGGAAGCGGTTTTTGTTGGTGGTGGTGCTGTTTTTAACATTTGGTCGCCGGAGCGTTTTAAGGAATACATTGCTAATGAATCGCTCGATGACGTGACCGGGGTGCTGAAAGGCTTAGGTTTATGACGACGGCAACCAAATTACAGCACTACCCCGTTATGCTTTACGAGGTCACGCAGGTGTTGATAAACAATCCGGCGGGAACGTATTTAGACTGCACCTTTGGAGGAGGGGGACACAGTCGACATTTTCTCGAAGAGTTTCCAAACATCCAGCTTTATGCCATCGATCGCGATCCTGATGCATGGAAGAGGGCAGAGGAATTGAAGAGAGAGTTTCCTAGAAATTTCTTTTTTGAGTGCATGCCGTTTTCGACACTTGATCGTCTAGGTGTCAAGGTGTTCTCAGGAGTTTTGTTCGACTTTGGCATTTCATCAATCCAGCTTGATGACGCCGAACGCGGGTTTTCATTCCGCTACCATATGCCACTCGATATGCGAATGAATCCGAAGCAGGGAATGAGTGCCCAAGAATTTCTTAAAACCGCGTCGCGTGAACAGTTAATAGAGGCGATTTGTGATTTTGGTGAAGAAGCACAGGGGCGCCGTATTGTCGATTTGATCCTTAAAAATCGAGGAAGCGAGGTTTTAGAATTTGCGGATACTTTTGCCGATCTTATTGCACAACATTGCCCGCGTTCTGGAAAAATTCATCCGGCGACAAAAACATTTCAAGGGATCCGCATTGCTGTAAATCACGAACTCGAGGAAATTCAACAAGCGCTACCGAAGGCATTTGAACGACTCCAACCGGGTGGACGCCTCGTCGTATTGAGTTTTCACTCCTTGGAGGATCGCATTGTAAAGCAATTCTGGCGGAAAATGGAGACATCTTCACGCGCAAAATCATTAACGCCAAAACCGATACTTCCTCCACCCGAAGAGGTAAAAATGAATCTGCGGAGCCGTTCCGCAAAACTGCGTATTTTGGAGAAATTTCAATGAAACTAGCTTTTTCGATTCATCGTTTAATATCCTTGCCACGATCGTCCGCAGCGCTTTGGAGCGGGTGTTGCGCAATATTCGTTCTGACCTCCGTCCTTGGAATATTGTACCTTCGAGAATTAACACTCTGTTCGGTGCGACATATTCAAAAAATCGAGAGTCAGTGTAAGGCCTTACACAACCGAAGCACAGCACTCGCCGCGTATATCGCCCAGATGCGATCACCGGTGACGTTTCCCATAGATGAGATTACCCAGTGTGACTTTAGGGGCAATGTCTTAAAAGTCCACGATTGGGATCAGTACAAGAAGGCGTACTTGATGCGTAACGCCTTAGCTTGGAACTATCGCAAGGATCGGCCGTAATATTTTTCGCAGTTTAGCGTCATAGATAAGAACAGAGGTCTCAATGAGGCCTCTGTTTGAATTATCCGCTACGTGCCAGATTTTTTTGTTAAGAGTGCTCGATCTCGATCTTGTCGAAGATATCGCCGAGATTGGTCATCTCCTGATCGCTTTTGAGCTTATCGTAAGCGCGGATTTCCGCTTCTAATGCACTGGCATCGTAGTTAGCGGCTTTAATCGATAGCCCAATCCGGCGCTCGTTGCGGTCAATCTTCACCACTCGGGCCGTAACTTCACTTCCGACATTGAGAACATCTTTAATTTTCTCGATACGGCCTTCGGCAATTTGACTGATGTGGACCATACCGTCGATACCATTGGGGAGTTCTATAAAGGCACCGTAAGAGGTGATTTTGTTGACCGTACCCGTGACGAGGCTGCCGATTTGGAAGAGGGATTCAATATTTTCCCATGGGTCGCCGGTTAGTTGTTTGAGGCCTAGAGCAATCCGCTGTTGCGACGGATCGATATCGATCACCATGGCATCGACGACATCGCCCTTTTTGAGGACTTCGCTCGGATGGTTAATTTTTTTCGTCCAGCTGATATCGGAGACATGGATCATGCCGTCAATACCGTCCTCGAGTTCGACGAATGCGCCGTAGTTGGTGAGATTGCGAACGGTTCCGCGAACATGGGCGCCAACTGGGTAGTTGTGCTTGACCATCTCCCAAGGATTTTCCTCGAGTTGTTTGATACCGAGGGCGATCTTTTGGTTTGATTTTTCAATACCAATAACGACTGCTTTAACTTCATCACCGACCTTGAGGATTTCGCTCGGCTTGTTGATACGTTTCGTCCAGGACATTTCGGCGACATGGATGAGACCTTCGACGCCGGGTTCGATTTCGACAAATGCACCGTAGGGAACAAGGTTGACGACTTTACCGGTGACTTGGCTGCCCATCGGATAGCGATGTTCGATATTATCCCACGGGTTATTTTGGGTCTGTTTCATACCGAGTGCGACCCGTTCTTTATCGGGATCGATCTCGAGAACCATAACTTCAATTTCTTCACCGGGGCTGACCAGCTCACTCGGATGTGAAATCCGGCCCCAAGACATATCGGTGATATGTAGAAGTCCGTCGAGTCCGTCGAGGTCGACAAAGACTCCGTAATCTGTGATGTTTTTAACAACACCGCGACATGTTTTGCCAACTTGGATATCGGAAAGGGCTTTTTGGCGCTTCTCTTTGCGTTCTTCTTCGATGAGCTCACGACGCGATACGACGATATTTTTCCGATCGAGATTAATTTTGACGATCTTGAAGTCGTAGGTCTGACCGATGTATTGATCGAGATTTTTGGGCGCCTGGGTATCGATTTGTGAACCGGGTAGGAAGGCATCGACGCCGATATTTACAATGAGGCCGCCTTTTGTTTTAGCTTTCACCTTACCGCGAATAACGGTTCCTTCAGGACATTCTTCGACGATACGTGCCCAGTTTTTCTTCTGTTCAGCCTTATCAAACGAGACGACGGGATTACCTTCGCGATCTTCAAGCTTCTCTAAGAAAACGCCGATGGTTTGGCCGACGGAAAACTCATTAATATCGTTGAACTCGATAACCGGGATTTTACCTTCTGTTTTCGTACCGATATCGACTGTAACAGCATCAGCACCAATTTTTGTAATGACCGCAGGAATGACGGTCCCTGGAAGCAGTTCCTTAATAGGCTTTGCCTCCAGCAGTTGTTCCATAATGTTTGACATGAATTGAACTCCGCTTGGGAGGTTAAGGGTTAACAGGAATCGAACGCCACCGTGGCGCGAAACCTAGAGGGCAGCGAAGTAGATTTCCGCTAAGAAGCAAGACTTATATGTGAAAATTTTTTAATGGGATTGTTTTTAGAACTTGATTCTTGAAAAAACCGATTCTAGAAGGGCAGCATTATTGAATTACGTCCGAAAATTTTTCTCTTTTGGATTCCGCTACTTCCGATTTTTATCGAGGTAGTATTCGGGATTATTTGTGGACGTTATTTCGACGTCTGGTACCTCGGAGGAGTTTTAACGTTTTTACTTTTCTGCTTTTTCCGATTCCCAAAAATTCTGGTTCATGGCTGTATTTTCTTAGGAACAATGATTTACACGGCTTGGCGTATGGAGCTGCCGCTCGATATGGATCGTCAACAGCTATGGCGTGTGTGTTATAAGGTGGAAGTTGAGAAAATCGATCAAAAGCCCGAGCGCGGAAAAGCCTATGGTTATGGGCGTATTATAGAATCGAAAAATGTCCATAAACTCGTAGGACACCGCATTTATTTTTATCTCAACGGTTCTGAGCACTATATTCCATCACAAGTTCTCAAGTTACGTTCCGATATTCGAATTTTGAAATCCGACAAAACGAAGCCTAGTGCCGATGAGCATTTTTTTCAATACCTCGTCCAGAAAAATATCAACCTCTATGCCTATCACGGCGAAGTATCAGCGATTACACAACCCGCCTCATGGATCGCAAATTTTTTCGATCAAATCCGTACAACGTTCCATACCTCGTTGGGAGCGGCTGCTCAACGTCTCGGTGTCGATTCATCCGATGGTATTCTTTATGGGATGTTGTTGAGTGAAAAAAAGGAACTCACGGCACTTCAAAAGGAACAGTCTCACAA
>CAMWJR010000067.1 GCA_947174645.1 uncultured Verrucomicrobiota bacterium
TGCCTGAATCGATCAATATGGGAATCGCACCCATTCGGATGAGTGCAAAAAAGGCGCACATCATTTCGATGCCCGGTTTGAGCAGCATGAGCACACGTTTCCCCGCACTAATCCCCTTTTTTTGAAATTTCGAAACATATTGATCAATCCGCCGATCAAACTCCCCATAACAGAGTCGTCGACGAATTACCGCATGTTGGCGGTGTCGCCTCACCTCGATAACGGCATCTATCGAAGGCGTTGCCGTTGCGTACTGTTTGATGATTTGGGTGAGATTTTCGCTCATAATGCAGCCCGAAGCGCTTGCTCGCGTTCGAGTAGCGTCGGGTGGGAATAGTAGAAGGCGCTAAAAAGAGGATGTGGAGTGAGATTGGATAAATTTTTCTGATGAAGCTTTTGGAGGCTTGCAATGAGTGGCTCTGCGCTGCCCATAGCCGTTTTTGCAAAGCGGTCAGCCTCATATTCGTATTGGCGCGATAAACGGTTGAAAATTGGTTCAAACCAGAACGTAATCCCTTCAGCAACTAAGGGAAAGAGCACAAAAAGTGGTACAAAAATGTCCGCTGTTTCAAATCCAAAACTGCTTAAAAACCATGGTGCGATGGCAAGCTGGTAGAGAACGGCAAAGCCCAGAAAACTACAAAAACTCTCTAATAAAAGTGACTTACGGATGTGACATTTTTTGTAGTGTCCAATTTCGTGTGCCAGTACCGCAGCGAGCTCATCAATGGTCAGTTGAGCGACCAGTGTATCGTAGAGCACAATGTGGCGGAACTTCCCAATACCAGTAAAGAACGCATTGGAATGTAGGGAGCGTCGACTGCCATCCATCAGGAAAATTTTGTTAACCGGGAACTGTGTCTGTTGTGCGAGCTGAAAAAGTCGATCTTTTAGGGGGCCATCTTCTAATGGTGTTAACTTATTGAAAATTGGAAGAATAATGAGCGGATAGAGAATCGTCATGATGAGCTTAAATCCTGAGAGTGTCGCCCAAACAAGCAGCCACCAAGTATGCGTAAATGATTGAAAGAGATACACAAGAAGCGCGAGAATCGGAAGGCCGATCAGGGCGCTGAGGAGGTAGCCCTTGAGTTTATCGCTCCAGAAAATTTTTAACGTTGATTGGTTAAATCCAAACCGCTTTTCGAGACGAAACTGACTCCACCAGCTGAGGGGAATTGAAAAGAGCGAGAGGACCAATTGGATAAAGAGGAAGTTAGCGGCTTGTCCCCAGATACTTGTTCCAAAGCGTTGAAGAAAAAACGAAAACAGTACCGGAAGGACACCGTAGAGGAGAATAACTGTATCCAATCCGAAATCAAAAATATCGCAGAATGAAGAAAATCGCGATTTTGCCAACGTATAGTCGACACTCTTTTGATAGGTGTCCAAAGTCACGAAACTTCGGCAATGTTCAGGAACCATATTGCGGCGCGCCCAGACATACCGTCGATTGAGCCCATTAAGGCATAGTTCCGTCACTAGCTTAAGCGCCAACAACCCGATCACCGCCGTCGTGACGTCATTGAGATACATACGCGTGTCAGGGTGAACAAAACCCCATCGGCGTCAACGGAAATTACGCCTCCGCACTAGCCGGTGTTATGAGGCTCTTTTTCATGGCATCGAGATTTTTCAGTATACGATTGAGATGGATTTCTTGCCGTTCTGGGGGTAGCTTATTCAGTTGAGGACATAGCTTTAACAGCTCCTCTTTGGTTGTTGGGATTTCTCCGAGTAATGTTTCCGCGGTTTTAAGTGCCGCTTTTTTCTCAGCCTTTGTTTTTTCTTGCTGATTTTGTAAAAGTTTTTTGAGATTCTCGGGGTTAAAGGCTCGGATTTCTGTTGTATTGCTCAGCTGTCGTGAATGCATTAGGGCCATTTGTGCACACCCTGCCGTCGCAATTGCGCTTAACGACATGGGATCGCCATTAACCGTCGAACGATCAAAGTTCGTCAAATCGAAATTATTGAGCATAGAGAGTATCGAAACGAATGCGCGAACTTGTTCTGATCCGATACGTTTTGCAGCTTCATCATAGGCCTGTTCGATGAGTGTGTCGTTACCGCTTGCATCGAGAAAATCGGGAATGCCGTCTTTATCAGTATCCTGGGAGATTTCCTTTTTATAAGCAGCTTCGATGGCTTCATCGATTTTTTCAAACCGATCCAATGTTTCTTCCTTAGAGGTTTCTGTAACCTCATTTTGCCCTTGAACAGTGATTACCGATGATGGTTTTTCATTAGAGGTTTCGATATCATTTTTGTTGAGGTTATCGACGGGCTTATCTTCGGTTTTACGAACATCGGCAGCGGTTGAAACACCATTACGTGGTTCTTCGGAATCAGTATCTGCAGTCGTATTTTGTGTGTAATTCTGTATATCCAGACAAGCTTTGACGATTTCCATTTGACGAATGCCCGAGCTCGAACAACTTCCCGAAACCCTTTCAATTGGATCACTCATTTTCTCCTCCAATTACTTTACAGCATTAACATGTTCAGCTCCGGCGTTCCGAATTGTCCCGGCGCGCTAGCTGTATCTTGGGCGCAGGATTGTGAAAACTGCATTAATTTTTCCTCGATTTTTGGGACAGTAGTGAAAAATTCATTGATGACTTTGAGGAGAAGTGTGTCCGTGAGGCCCTCGACAGAAACGGCTCTCGATAGGATAAATTTATGGCTTCGTTCATCAATTGCAATGGCTGCACAGGATGTTTCAATGCCGTGAAGGTTGAGTTTCAGCGCGTATTCAAACACTTTTTCTCGGTAATCAAAAGGGAGATCCGTTAAGGCTGCATACAAATGGAGCGTGTCACCGTTGTGTGGAAGTTCGACAACGTACTCCTTCCCAGTTGATTTGAGCCGAATGTTGCACAGATTATTACTCCCAAGGACGACCTGAAATCCAAGCGAATCGGCAATAGCGCTAAAGAGTTCATTGACGGTGGCGCGATTATCCATAATCCGGATGGGAGCGTAGTTAAATTTAAAAATTTTACAATTGTTTTTTCATCATTGTTCGTTTTGCTGTAATGCTGTGTTAAACCGGTTGATTTTCTTGTTAGGTATGTTTGCCCTGTCCCCGCTCATGGCCGGGGTGGTTGTGTTGCCCGTTGAAAAATTGCCCAAGATAGCGACAACGGTTACGGCAAAACCAGAAGATAAAAAAGTAATTCCATCAACACAGGTAGATGCAGTTGCGGAGTTTTTGAAGAACTACAGTCTTTACGTCCAGCCGACAGAATCGGGCCGGGCGTCATCAGCTCTATTTGGACTCATTCGCGAAAATGGCACAAAGTTCCATGAGGGTATTGATTTTAAGTCCTTTTTGAAAGATAAGAGTGGGGCTCCGCTGGATGTGGTGCACGCATTTTTGACGGGGAAAGTGGCTTACGTCAACACAGCGCCGGGGCACAGTAGCTATGGACGTTACGTTGTTTTGGAGCATGAAGATTTTTTAACGCTGTATGCACATTTGCAGTCGGTAGATGTAAGGGTTAGTGACACGGTTGCCGCGGGCGGAAAATTGGGGATACTAGGGACGAGTTCTAGCTGTATTTCGATTCCGAATAGCCGGGCACATGTCCATTTTGAAATCGATTTTCGGCTCGGTGACGAGACTCATTTTGCGCAGTGGTACCGGCGGAACTACAAAGATCAAAATTTCCACGGGATGTACAATGGGATTAATCTCGTCGGCGTTGATCCGCGTCAGATTATTGAGTGTTTCCAGAAAAAACAGAGTTTAGTGACGTATTTTCGCGATATGAAAGAGGCGGCGACGGTCCTTGTGACCAGTGCTTCAATCCCCGAATTCATCAAAAAAAACGCCAAACTCTTTGCGCCAGGTATCGATCTGACGCGTCCGGTACAGGCCTGGAAAATAAAGTTCACTTGGTATGGATTACCATTTCATTGGGAGCCCATCGCGCCCCAAACAACGCTACCCAAATCGCAGTCACCAAGTGTTTCGTTGCCAGCTTCGTCGACTAAGGTTCAACTTCTTTCTTATCGTATCTCACTTCTGAGAAGTGCGGTCTTACGTGACGTAGTCCAAGAAAAGCAATCGGCCAAAGGGACGGAAGTGACCCTGGGGACGCGCATCCTTAATAATCTTTCGAAGATCGGGTTTTAGTACGTTGATGGATGTAAAGGCGCAATGCCGCGACGCTCAGTCCGAGCAGAGAAAACAGCACAAGTGCGTGGGTGAGGTAGAGGTAAGACCCGGCGTCGTGGGCCCGGCTCATACACCAGGGGGAAATCGAGGAACAGAGAAGTGCGATCGTCGAGACGACAGACATAATGTGGGCGAGGTGTGTAGATCCAAATAATTTAGACCATGGGGCCGCATAGATGATCCCATACCGCGCCCAATTCCTGCCGAAAAGAAAAATAAATGGCCCGAGACTCCAGGGGTGAGCAATAAAGGCAATCG
>CAMWJR010000068.1 GCA_947174645.1 uncultured Verrucomicrobiota bacterium
GTTGTACAGCGATCAATACAAATTTCCCAGAACCGTGAGCATTGCGCGGTGTTGACCTCGGAAATTCAACAATTGCAGCAACAACGGTTGCCACCGACGCCGGAAAACTACTGCCAGCTCCAACAGGAATTAGCACGGTGTGATCAAAAACATTCTAAAATTATCGGTCGCATGCGAAAAATCGATTTGCCATTTCTGCCGCAACTGGAGGCGCCCAACGAAGTCGATTTCTATTTTCTGGTGATGGCTTACCGCCGATTCTTGGTGGAATATTCCCAGAAAATGAGAGTTCTTATCCCCCAAAATTGCGCGTTTGGTTTTGAATCATACGCTACCAAAGAGGCCTTTCCGCCCAAGGCAGCTTTGGCGGAACTTACCGAGCAATGCGCAATCGCGGCCAGAGTGTTGGTCTTGCTGTTTGGCGCTAACGATTACGAGATGGAGTTTCAAAAAATAACGCGTGAAACGTTAGCGGCAGAGGAAAACGGATCCAAAACACCAAAAGAGAAGGAGCAACTCCCGCGTTCCGAAAAGGTGAAGTCGTATCGTTTTACGCTCGAGTTTTCCAGTTATACACGCGCATTGCGGACATTTTTGAATCGTGTCTTGGAGTTGGGATTACCGGTGATTTGGCGCGAGATTACGATCCATGTGAATCCAACGACGCATCCAGAAGCTGCCACTTCCGCAGATCCAGTAAGCGTAAAACTGATATTTGATTGGATTTTTCCGCGTCCTTACATCACAGAGCCTCAGGATTTAAATTGTACAGAGCTAAAGGCAATACCGGCAGAAAGAGAAGAACTTTGGCGTGATCCTCCTCAAGACCCTCGAGGTGAGGCATGGACGTTTGACCTTTTTACTCCGCCGACGATTGTACTTAAAAATGACCATTATCAGGCGACATTGCCGTGGCTACCGCAACCTAAACCGGAAACAAAAGTTGTGTTTACATGTACCACTTTGGAGCGTCTATTGTATCCAATCCAGCTTTTGGGTTACGTGATCCCGCCTCCGGATGTATCTGGAGTATCTCGACCCCATTTCTTTTTAAAAAACACGGAGACGCAGGAGAGTTTTCAGGCGACATTAGGGGATACGGTAACGGCACATTCGCTTGAATTAGTAGATTTTAACGAACGTGGCCCCGACAATTGCCCTCAACTGAAACTTTTGGATCACGAGTTTTCACGCGAAGAAATTTTAACGCCGGAGACAAAATACGACACACAACGAGTCAAAGTAAACCTAGAGTACAGGGAAGAATTGTTAGAACCCGATGCAGATGTTCTAGAATCGACAACGAAAACAGTTTCACTGACACATATCGGCGAAAATTTTAGGATCGGTAACCATCAGTACACACTGACTTCCGTGGATGATGCGGTAAAACGTGTTACTTTAGAATGTGATGACAAAATAATCGAGACTGCGCTGGAGAGTTAAAGTCGTTGTTAGTCAACCATAAACTTGATTTTTTCTTGACAAATCCCCCGAAATTTAGCTAATATAGTCGGGTTTGACAGGTTTAGGGGCGATCATGGAGACAGAACACACCATCTCACGCAATTTTATGGAGCCTTCCTACGCGTATTTGATTGAGAAAAAGCGCGATGGCGAGGAGTTTACGGATGAAGAAATCCGGTTTATTACGAATTCGATCCTCGATAAGACGATCCCTGATCACCAACTTGCGGCACTCGCGATGGCAATTTATTTTCAGGGGATGACGCCCCAGGAAATCGCGGTCCTAACCGAAGAGATGATGTTAACGGGAGAGGTTTTCGAGTTACCGCGTATCACCCGTCCCAAGCTCGACCGTTACGCAACGGGAGGCGTTGGTGATAAGTCGGGGCTTGTTTTGATTCCCCTTGCGGCGGCTTGTGGTATTGCGGTCCCGTCGATGATCGGCGAAGAGGAGGGGTTTGTGATTAGCGATCTCGATAAACTACGGTCGATCCCGGGATTTCAATCAGAAATTCCCCATGACCAGTTCATGAAGCAACTCCAGCAGGTCGGTTGTGCAATCATCGAACAACGCCCTGAAATTACACCCATTAATAACATCCTCTACAAGATGCGAAAAGAGACCGGGACCGTTCCGAGTATTCCGCTTCTCACGAGTGGGTTGCTGAGTAAGAAGTTTTCAGAAGGTGCCGATGGACTCGTGGCTGACGTTAAGTGGGGCAATGGAGCCTATGTACGCGATGTCGAGAGTGCAAAACAGCTCGGGCGTATGGTGACGCGGGTCGCGAAGTCGATGAATCGCAAATGCGTAGCGCTGGTAACCGATATGAATCAGCCTTTAGGCAGTTGTGTCGGAACGGGACTCGAAATGCAAGAAGTGTTACGTCTGCTGCGTGGTGAAAGTGATCCTGATCTCGACGAACTCATTCTAAGGCTGGGAATGGAAATGGTCCGTCTCGCCGGTGTCGCTGGATCTACATTATCGGCTAAACAAATGGTTCGGAAACATTTAACAGATGGTATCGCTCTCGAAAAATTACGCCAAATGGTAGAGGCTCAAGGCGGTGATGTCAGCTACATTGATGATCCCGACAAGTTCCCGAAGGCGAAGTACGTCAAGAAGTTGCCAGCCTCCAAACGGGGTTATGTTCATACGATCAATGCGGGTATGTTAGCTCATGGTGTTAAAATTCTCGCTCAACGGCGTGACGGCACAATTGATCATGCGGTTGGAGTTTCGGAGATTAAAAAGGTTGGCTACCAGGTAAAGCAAGGAGAGGCCCTGATGATGATTCATTATAATGATGAAATTAATCTCGAATCGGCCTTAGAATTTTTACGTTCATCGTATCGCTTGGCGCCTAAGCGTCCGGCTCAGAATGACCTAATTGTGGAGCGTGTTGCATGAGGACGTTATTTGATCCGCAAAAATTACTTATCATCGCTGGTCCGTGTGCGCTCGAGTCGCGCGAACTGGCATTTGAAGTTGCGCACTACCTCTTGGAGATTCAAAAGGTCTGTCCGGAAGTTGAAATTATTTTCAAAACTTCATGCGATAAAGCGAACCGTTCGTCGGTCCATTCGCAGCGAGGAGTCGGGTTTGATCAGGGGTTGCCCATTTTACGCGAACTTAAAGAATCTACAGGGTTACCAATTATATGCGATGTTCACCTTCCTGAACATGCAATGCGTGTTGCAGAAGTTTGCGATGTTTTGCAAATTCCCGCATTTCTCTGTCGGCAGACCGATCTCCTGAGAGCGGCTGCGGAAACCGGGCGTGTGATCGCCGTCAAGAAAGGGCAGTTTCTATCGCCGGAGGAGATGCGTTTTGTCTTCGAAAAGCTCAAGATCTTTGGCGCTACGGAAATTTGGCCTATGGAGCGTGGGGCAACCTTCGGCTATCACAATCTCGTCGTGGATATGCGCAGTTTTCCTATCATGCGGCAATTTTCGCCCGTTGCGATCTTTGATGCGACCCATAGCGTACAGATTCCGGGGACGAGTGCAGGTGTAACGATGGGGCATCGTGAGTTTGTCGAGAATTTGGCTTATGCAGCGCTTAGTGCGGGGGCGAATGGACTCTTTTTTGAGGTCCATACCGATCCGGATCGCGCGATTTGCGACGCTGCGAACCAGTTGGATGTCCATAACTTTCTCGACGTTGTTCGGAATTGTGTCCGCTTCTGGCTGCTCCGCCGTACGATCGAGAACGCATAAAATCACTTACGACCTCGCAGTAGGTTTTAAGGGAATAGCCATGAGAAAAATCGCAAAAAAAGTTTGGTGTCAGTGGAATCATTTAAGTTTGATTGTCAGGACAATCATCGGGTTGATTGCGGGAATGATTGCTGCTTTACTGTTTCCATGTGCATCTTGGATAGGTATTTTCGGGGAACTCTTTGTTCAGGTATTGAAAGCGATTTCACCAATTCTGGTTCTCGTTTTAGTCACAAGTTCTTTGGCTAATGCGGGTGGCGGTGTTGGAAGACGTTTTACAAATGTAATTGTCCTGTATATGCTGACGACCCTATTGGCATCGATGATCGCGGTCGGGGCGAGTTTTTTGTTCCCCATTACTTTAGACCGCAGCGATACGGTAAATGTAACGGCACCTCGCGGGATCGGTGGGGTCTTTGAATC
>CAMWJR010000069.1 GCA_947174645.1 uncultured Verrucomicrobiota bacterium
CCCTAAAATATCTGCGACACCAGCTGCTGAAACAACAGAATTTTTCTTCTCCTCGAGAATTTTTTCAATGAGCTTCTGCTTATGCTGCGTGCGGACACGACTTTCCTGCGCGCGCTGTTCATTTTCGCGATCGAGTAGCACCTGCCGAACGTCGTCCATCGAAAAATACGATACATCGGACGACGCAGATGCGTGCCGACGGCGGCGATTTTTAAGGACCTTCAACAAGGCTTGTGTTCCTTTAACTTCCCCCATACCTAATCCTTCGAAAACTTTTCCTCAAGAGCCGCCTTACAGCGCTCCGAAATCTGCGTAAATCCACCATAATCGACGAGCTTCGGGACACGTCGCCAACTCCGCCGACACCGCTCCCATGTACAGGCTTCCGCGAGAACGTCGATCGGATCCTCGCCACACTCTTCTAAAACAACTTGTGAAACGATAAAATACTCCGGAAGGTCGGCTTCATAGCGTCTCAAGAGATCAAACAACTCACCTTGCCCTTTGATGGTTATTTTTGCATCCAGCGATTGACCAATAATCTTTTCCTGACGAAGATTTTCGAGTTGCTCGTTCACGCGCTCGCGAAACTTCATAACCGCATCGATTTCCGCTTCTCTTGAGAAATCTTCAAAAACGGAAGCATCCGGCCAATCCGCCAGATGTACAGATTCTCGCGAATGGTCAAAATAACTAAATGCCTCATCTGCCGTGAAGGTTGTTACCGGAGCTAAAAGTCGAATGAGGTTTTCAAAAATATAATAAATCGCCGTCTGTGAAGAGCGTCGCGCCAGCCAATTCGGCGCATAGGTGTAGAGACGGTCTTTCAAGATATCGTGGTAAGTCGCCGAGAGCTCAACAGAACAAAAACGGTTGATTGCGTGGTACACCTGATGGAAGTCAAATTGCTCATAAGCCTGCGTACACGTGGTGATCAGCTTTTTGAGTTTTTGCAAAATCCAACGATCGATATCGGTCATCTGCTCTTGTTCGACCGCGTCTTCGTCCCAATGGAAATCAAATAAATTCCCCAACTGAAAGCGCAATGTGTTGCGAATTGTACGGTAGGTACTGACGACGTGGCTCAAAATATCGTCCGAGACCGGAACATCATCGCGGAAATTTTCTGAAGCGATCCATAAACGGACTACATCGGCCCCAAACTTTTTAACATAATCATCCGCGGTTTGCGGCTTCCCATCACTTTTGGAGATTTTTTTCTTATCTTCTCCAACAATAAACCCGTGCGTTAGGACTGTTTTGTAGGGCGCGTGGCCATCATTCATAACTACACTTGTCAACAAAGAGGACTGGAACCAACCGCGGTGCTGATCACTCCCCTCTAGGTAAAGGTCCGCCGGCCACTCTAGGTTATCGCGTTTCGTGAGAATGGCGTAGTGACTGGATCCCGAATCGATCCAAACATCGAGTGTATCGGTGCTCTTTTTGAGGGTTTTCCCTTGGAATTTTTCTGGTAACGGAATGCCCTGAAGAATTTCCTCAACACTGGAATCAAACCAGTAATTGGAGCCCAATCGACGGAATTTTTCGGCAATTGCACGAATGACACCTGCATCGACTAGCGCCTCTCCCTGCTCGTCAAAAAAGATCGGTAACGGAACACCCCAAGCTCGCTGACGACTAATACACCAATCCGGTCGTGTTGAAACTGAACCTAAAATCCGATTTTCACCATGCGCTGGCAACCACTGGACTTCGTGGATTGCTTTCTGGGCCTGTTCGCGGAAATGATGTTCATCGAGTGCGATAAACCACTGATCCATCGCCCGAAAAATAACCGGAGTCTTGGACCGCCAGCAATGCGGATACTGGTGCGTCAGGGGCTGTAGTCCTAAAAGTACCTGTTTTTCCTGAAGAATTTGAAGCACCTGCTCATTCGCTGCACAATGGCCATTTGTATCAAGTACACTCACCCCGACTAGTAAAGGCGGTATTTGACCGTCATCCACATAACACCCCTCGTCATCGAGTGGACAATATGGCGATAACCCGTACTTGAGACCTGTCACGTAGTCTTCCAATCCGTGCCCCGGAGCGGTGTGTACACAGCCCGTTCCGGTATCATCCGTTACATAATCGGCTAAAACAATGGGACTTTCGCGATCAATAAAGGGATGTTGGGCCGCTAGTCCTTCGAGCTCTGAGCCGAGGTACTTTTTTAAAATCTGATAATCGCCAATCGCACACTTATGAACAAAATCCTCCAAAAGCGCTTCCGCTACAATAAATATACCGCCCGCTGATTGCAGGAGTACATACGTCATCTTGGGATGAACCGCAATGGCGAGATTGGCAGGCAACGTCCAAGGTGTCGTCGTCCAGATTACAAATGATACATTGGGTTCTCCGAAAAATGATTGCGCTGATGCCGTTCCTGGAAATTTGACGTAAATGGAAGGACTTGTATGTTCTTTATACTCAATTTCAGCTTCCGCTAACGCCGTCTTGCAGGGAATCGACCAATAAACGGGCTTTTTACCACGATATACCTGACCTCGCTCAACAAATTTCGCTAAAACTTCTAAAATAGAAGCCTCATACTCGGGATCCATCGTGCGGTACTCGTGCGCCCAATCCGCTAAAACTCCAAGGCGTAAAAATTGCGCCCGCTGCTTCTCAATGTAGTTCTTCGAAAATTGCTCGCACTCTAAACGAAGCGCACTCGTTGAAAGATGCTTTTTCGATTCTTGTAGCGCTTTCGAAACTTTGTGCTCAATCGGTAAGCCATGACAATCCCAGCCCGGAATGTAGGGTGTGCGAAAACCACGCATCGATTTGTAGCGTAAAATGATGTCTTTTAGAATTTTATTGAGCGCCGTCCCAATGTGGACATCGCCATTAGTAAACGGTGGCCCGTCGTGTAAAGTATAGCGCGGTCCCGTAGCATTTTTCTGCTGAATCTTTTCGTACAGCCCGATAGCTTGCCAGTGTGCTACACGTCGCGGCTCGCTTTCGACTAAATTTGCCCGCATCGGGAAGTCCGTTTGTGGTAAGTTCAACGTCTCTCGTAATTCCATCATTTCATCGGCCCCGTCGAGGTCGTGGGCAGCTTTGAAGTTTTAAAGCTACTGTCAAGTACCAGTATGTTTAAAAAAGAGCGCACTATTGCCCGGGAGCGTCAGCGATAATGAGTACGGATGCCCATGCGCAGGAATTTCTTCTGCCGTTACACCCCCAAGATTTCCAAGCCCAGAGCCACCATAGACCGTTGCATCACTATTGAGCAGCTCTTGCCAAAACCCCAAATACGGAACGCCGACGCGGTAATATTCCCGCGGAACAGGGGTAAAGTTTCCCATCACAAGAATGACTTCGGACTGGAAGAATCGGAAAAATCCAACGACACTGTTATCACAATCGTCGACCACCACCCATGAAAATCCCTGCGTATCAAAATCCGAATTTTTAAGGACAGCGTCGTTTTGGTAGAGTTGATTGAGATCGCGCACCCAATGCTGAATTCCCTGATGATCGGGGTATTGTAACAGATGCCAATCCAAGCTTTGCCGGTAATCCCACTCATGCGATTGACCGAATTCATTGCCCATGAAGAGTAGCTTTTTACCCGGCCATCCCCACATCAACCCGTACAATGCACGTAGATGCTGGGCCTTTATTTTCATATCGGCACCGGGCATTTTGTTAATGAGTGACGACTTACCGTGGACGACTTCATCGTGAGAAAGTGCCAACAAAAAGCGTTCGGAATACTGGTACAGCATACCGAAAGTCAGCTCATTATGGTGATATTTTCGATAAAGCGTGGGCTGTGAAAAGTAGCGCAAGACATCGTGCATCCACCCCATATTCCACTTCATATCGAAGCCGAGGCCGTATTGTTCTGTCGGCTGTGTTACTCCTGCAAACGAAGTCGACTCTTCCGCAATTGTGATCGCGTAGGGGAATTTTCGATGGATCGTATCGTTGAGCGCACGTAAAAATTCAATTGCCTCGATATTCTCGTGTCCGCCATAGCGATTCGGGATCCACTCGCCGGGCTTTTTAGCGTAGTCCAATTCGAGCATCGACCCAACTGCATCGATCCGAATTCCGTCAACATGCATGGACT
>CAMWJR010000070.1 GCA_947174645.1 uncultured Verrucomicrobiota bacterium
TTTCTAAAGACCGCGGAATTATTATGAATGAACCAAGCGTCGTCGCCATTTATGCCAACTCCAAAAAGGTCCGCGCAGTAGGCTTAGAAGCGAAAAAAATGCTTGGTCGGACTCCCGCCAATATCATTGCTGTTCGCCCTATGAAGGATGGTGTGATCGCCGATTTTGAGATTACCGAGGACATGTTGCGGTATTTTATCAACAAAGCTTCACGTCCTATGAATTTTATCCCGCCACGGGTTGTCATTGCGGTTCCGTCGGGGATTACCGAGGTCGAGCGCCGAGCTGTCCGGGAGTCCGCAATCCACGCGGGCGCGCGCGATGTCTTGTTATTGCAAGAGCCCATGGCTGCTGCGATTGGCGTAGGCCTCCCCATCGATGAACCAACGGCCAGTATGATTGTCGATATTGGAGGCGGTACTACCGAGGTAGCGATTTTATCTCTCAATGGTGTGGTTTTCTCGCAGAGTATCCGGATTGGCGGCGATGCGATCGATCAGTCGATCATCGCTTACGTCAAAAAAATGTACAACCTCATTATTGGCGAGCGGACGGCGGAAGAGATCAAGATCCGTATCGGCTCGGCGGCACCCCTCGATAATGAACTAGAACTTACCGTCAAAGGACGCGACGCGATTATTGGACTTCCCCGAACCATCAAAATTACCTCAACCGAAGTTCGAGAAGCCCTACGTGAAGCGGTTTCGGGAATTGTTGAAGTCATCAAAATCGCCCTCGAAAAGTGCCCACCAGAGTTATCATCCGATCTTGTCGACCGCGGTGTCGTCCTTGCCGGTGGTGGATCAATGATTCGCAAGCTCGATCGAGCCATTAGTGAAGCAACGGGGCTTCCAGCCATTGTTGCCGATAATCCGCTTTACGCCGTCGCCAATGGAACGGGTATGGTTCTCCAAGACCTCGGCGCGCTCCTTGCAGATGATTAATCATGGTGCCTTTCTGATGGCTTGGATGGTTTTCGCTAATCATCGCCGCCCTCGTTTGTTGTGTTAAGTCATTTTCGCCACGCATATTTTTACAATCAACAACACTCCCTTTCTATGAATTAATAGACAACACTCATCAAAAACTCGATACATTGCGCTTCAAAATGTGTTCTCAAAGTGAACTTGTTGCTCTTTGCACACAATTATGGAACGAAAATACGGAGCTCCATCGACAGCATCACGAGGATCAGCATCGGCTAGAGCGTATTCAACAATTGGAACAATTAATGCATTTAGGTGACCAATTGACATTAAAAAAATGTTACGCCCGTGTCATTAAGCGCGAAGTCTCCGCGTGGTGGGATCAATTTGTTATTAACAAAGGCTCCGCAGACGGCATTGGCGAAAATGATCTCGTGGTCGCTGCCACTTTCCCAACCAGTTCTAATATGCTCCCTGAGATTAGTGTCATTGGCAAAGTTGCTTCTGTTCAAGAACACTATGCAACCGTTATCTTAACGACAAGTCCCAAATTTCATCTCGCGGTTACGTTAGAATCCGCGCGAAACCCTACTCCTATGATTTTTCATGGCGGGCAATCTTTTTCTCCCAAAAATCCAATGGAACGCCTCGGGCGTGTCACAAATGTACCAACATCACTAAAAACTATCAAACCCGGGACAGCTATCATTCCCATTTCTCTACAAAAAGAAGTCGCTTCGCTGGCGTTAGGAACGGTTCTCTCCCTTGAGCCCCAGGGAGATGGATTTTTCTTGCAGGCTACAGTTGTATTGCCCTCGATGAGCAACATTCATGAGGTCACCGTCATTCAAACACATGATCTCTAGCTCCATTCCCCACACCGCCAAAATCATCGCTGTCCAACGGTTGGTTATTATCCTCCTTCTCGAGCTTTTATCGAACCATTTTCTTTATCCGATACGTCTCTCTCTCACCATTTTCCCCGTCGCACTCTTCCTTTTTTTAAGGAAATACTGTTCCTTTCTGGAAGGTGTACTACTGCTTATTTGCATATTGAGCGTCTACGATCCCGTCATGGATAGCGGTGCTTTTCTTTGCATTTCTACGGCAACTGCTTTCTACATTGGTAATCTCTTTGACTTCGATAAAGCCGCCGCACTCACATTTTGGTGCACGCAAAACTTTTTCTATCTCTGCTTTAATCGGGAATTTATTCCCTCCGTATTGATCGCCAACGGACTCCTGCACATAGTCATCATTGTATGCTTTAATCTCAATGTTTTGCCCAAAAAAGATTTCGGGAAAGAAACAATTTTTCTCTAAAACCACTTATACACAACAGTAACTCACCGGAATGCTTGTGTCTTCGGGATCGATCACGGTAATGTTGTAGCGCTGGAGCATTGCAGGGCCAAATAGCGAGGTCAGGAGCCGCGAATCATTGCAGTCCCGGCTAAGATGCGCCAGAAAAATTTTTTGCCACGAGGGATTTTCTGTGCGTGCGACGAGATCGAAAGCCGACTCATTCGATAAATGTCCGAAGCGACTCCGGATTCGTGCCTTGATCGCCAACGGACGTTTCATATCATTTTCGAGCATCCCGTTGTCGTAGTTCGCTTCTAACACCAAGATATCGGAATGCGCGACATGCTCGCGGACTTTTTGCGGAATATATCCCAAATCTGTCATCCAACACAAGCTCTTTCCGCCATCGCGGCTACGGAAGATGTACCCAACGGGATCAGCAGCGTCGTGGGGAATTGAAAATGTCTCGACCTCAAACTCGCCATACGTCAGAGCGGTACCGGTTTGAAAGTAATCCCACTGAAACGTGCGCTCGAGTTTGCGTTCAATCGCTTCCGCGGTCGACCGATTGGCAAAGTGACGGATATGACCGTATTTATGGAGTCCTCTCAGACCCTGCGAATGATCGGCATGCTCATGCGTAATAAACACCGCGCCAATATCACCGATCGTGATGCCAAAATTTGGAAGACGTAAAACGATCTGTCGGCCTGTCAGCCCGGCATCGATCAAAAAATTCCCCGTTGTTGACCGCACCAACAGACAGTTTCCATGGCTACTACTTCCTAGAAAATGACAGCTCGTGATCACGCCCCTAACCTAACCACCGACTTCTAACGAATCAATGCTTTTCGATTGCCTCTTGGTAGCGCTGCGCCACCCGGTTCCAATCAACGATATCCCAAAACGCCTCAAAATACTTGAGTTTTTGATTCTTGTACTTGAGGTAATACGCGTGCTCCCAGAGATCGAGCGTAAGGACCGGCATCCCTGCCTTGGGAGTTCCCTTAAACTGCGGCATTTGCGGATGATCGTGATTGAGCGTAGTCATCATTACAAGCTCTTTGTTGGGAGAAACACAAAGCCACGCCCAACCACTTCCGAGGTGCTGAGCCGCAACACGTTCGAACTCCTTTTTAAAATTTTCGAGCGACTGGAACGATTGATTTAGAGCCGATTCAAGGGCTGGCGGTATCGTAACCTTCGATTGACAAGGCTTTAAAATATCCCAAAAGAAACAGTGATTGGCATGTCCTCCGGCATTAAACTGGATCACATCCCGATAATGCAGCGGGATTCTAGAGAAATCCATCGTCGCAATGAACTCATTGATATCCTTGGGCGCCGGATAGTGGGTCTGCTGCAGCAAATCGTTAAGCTTTTGAATATACCCTGCGTGATGTTTCGTATAATGCAACTCGAGCATCTCCGCCGTTAGAACGGGCTCGAGCGCATCGTAGGCAAATTTCAAATCCGGCAACTGATACACAGATTTTTTCTACCCAACAAAACCGAGACGTCAAAGATTTATCCCGAAAAATTTATTTTTTTAATTTTTTCAGCAACTCAGAGCGCACTTTCGCCGACAATTGGTCGAGTTCGTTTTGATCGAGATTGCCCTGCGTGACCACTTCCTGTAA
>CAMWJR010000071.1 GCA_947174645.1 uncultured Verrucomicrobiota bacterium
GATTTTATTGTGGTTAATTTACAAATTTATCGTTGGCCAGCGTTTAATCTTGCGGATGCGGCGATGTGCATAGCTTTAGTTGGGATGTTGTTGAGGCGCTGCTGATCGAGCTTGACGTTTCCTTTAAACCGTGGTACAGTGAAGATCATGAGAGTCTCCGCAGAAGAGGAAGACAGATCAAAGAATTGGAGGAGATGGTTATCCTTATCGTGCGTCTTTTTAGCGGGGTGTGGGACGTTCGAACGGGGTTCAAAGGAGGAACAAGTAGTTACATCCTGTACTTGCCTGGTACCCCAACAGCTTGAGGATGAGACCGTGTTCGATGGCCGGGAATTTGATCTCTATGAGCTCCTAGATGTAGCCTTAAAGCGCAATCCCGCAACGCGTATCGCCTGGCACCAAATTGGAATTGCTTCAGCAGCGAAAAAGAAAATCGATAGTGTGTTTTACCCTTCTGTCGATGTGAGCTTTAAAGGCATACGAGCCGAACAACTGGGAACGCCTGTTGTCGACGAAAATAAAGCCGTCCGAATGAAACAAAATTTATCGACGGTCTTCTCTCCGGAGCTCGATATCCATTATTCCCTCTTTAAGTTTGGTGCGCATAAGGAGGCTTCTCAGGCGGCATTGCGAAATTTAGAAGCAGCTCATTTTCAATTGAATCAGGCGGTTCAAGATGTCATTTTCTACGTCGCACTGGCGTATTTTGGTTTAGATTCGGCACTTGCGACGGTTGAAGCGAATCAGCAGAATCTAGAGGATGCACAGGTTGCTTTAGATGTTGCTCGAAATCGACATGAATCTGGGTTAGCCAGTAAACAGGATCTTTTGAAGGCACAGGCAGCGTATTCAGCAGCGGTTTTTGATCTCGAGAGTTCGCAGTCTGCAGTTGCGGCAGCGCAATCTAAACTAGCGCTCGCGTTGGGCATTCATGTTTCGCCTAAGCTTAAAATTATACGCGTAACGACAGTAGTTACGCCGCCAGTTGATGAGATTGAAGTAACGCTCAAAAAAGCTTTGGGGGATCGGCAGGATTTGCGCGCTTTAGAAAAGAAGTTTTTAGAGAAAAAGCATCAACTGCGTTCCAAAGAGCGCGATGCTTATCCCGAATTGATCACCGGTTTGACGGCTTCGCGCCAGAAAATTCGACATGTTTCGGGGATGTACAATAACTTTTCGGCCTACATCGGTGTCCAGTGGAATATTTTTGATGGGTTTTCAAGGATGGCGGATCGCATTATGGCACGCGAAGAGATGAAGATTGCGGCCTTAGAGCTCCAGGCGAAAGAGCTCGATGTGACGAGCCAGGTCTGGGAGCACTTTTTTGCTTTGAAATCGGCGAAGCAGAAGTTGGAGGCGGCCAAAGAATCGGAAAACTGTGCACAAGAGGCCTTTAATTATACCCGCGAGGCATACCAGAATGGGCTCTGTTCGTTTACGGATTTGTTGACCTCGCAGAATGCGCTTTCGCTAGCACGCCGACAATTAGTTTGTGCGAAAAACGACTTATCAATTGAGTGGGTCCAGTTAGCTCACGCCAGTGGTCAGGCATTGAAAAAGGATGACATTTATGAGAAAATTTAAGCAGTTAGGGCATGTGTTCTGCGCCCTTGGTCTATTTTTAGCCGGTTGCGGAAAACAAGAACAACCCCAAAAAGGGCGTCTACCAGTGCCGGTGATTATGACGCAGGCGATTCAGCAAGATCTTCCTGTAACCTTAGGTTCCGTGGGACGTTGTAAGGCTTATAATGAGGTTGACGTCGTTTCGCAAATCCGCGGCGGGACCATTATTGAGGTTTGTTTCGAAGAGGGTGCACTGGTTGAAAAAGACCAGGCCCTTTTCCGGATCGATGACCGTAAATACCAGGCAGCGTTACAATCGGCGAAGGCAGCCCTAGAACGCAACACGGCGCAATTATCCATCGATCAGGTTCAGCTCGAGCGCTCTCAGTCGTTGATTACCAAGGATTATATTTCGAAACAGGAGTTTGATACCTACGAGGCTCGGGTGAAGCAGGATCAAGCAAGTATTGAAGCTGCAAAGGCGGCTGTAACACAGGCCGAAGTAGATCTTGAGCATTGTACCATTCGTGCACCCTTTAAAGGTCTTGCGGGGAAGCGACTGGTTGACCTTGGGGCCGTTGTCAATGAACTACAAAAGGTCGTTTCAGTACGCCAGATGTCACCATTAAGTGTGGAGTTTTTTATTCCCGAAAATCACTTTCCAGAGCTTCACCAGCGTTTTAAAGAGAATCAAAATCAACTAAAATTCGATGTTACCTTGATTTCAGAGTCCTCCGTCCAAGCAAGTGGAACACTGAAGTTTCTGGATAACCAAATCGATTCAGAAAGTGGCGTTATCCATCTTAAGGGCGATTTTGATAATCAGGGTTTCCAGTTTTGGCCCGGGAATACCGTACGCCTTCAGCTCCATCTGGATATGCTCAAAAATGCGACTTTAATCCCAAGCGCATGCTTAAGGATTAATAAAGATGGGAAGCCTTATGTGTATGTAATCAAAGAAGATGCTCAGTCTGCGACCAAGTACCGCGCCGCTTTGATTTATCCCGATGTCGGCTACCAAAATGAGCAGTGGGCGCAAATTCATCAAGGGATTACGGTCGGTGATCGCGTGATTTTACACGGAAATATGTTGTTGGGCGATGGGGCCGATGTTATCCCAACGCCAGAACGCTAAGCGAGGAAACCGATGAAAAGCCTCAGTGAAATTTTTATCCGCCGTCCGGTGATGACGGTGTTATGTACGCTCTCGGTTATTTTCGCGGGCTACTTTTGTTATCAGCAGCTACCTGTGAGCGATCTACCGGTCGTCGATTACCCCATTATCCAGGTTCAGGCGATGTATCCGGGCATGGATCCGCAGATGGTCGCATCAAATATCGCTTCGCCGCTCGAGGAAGAGTTCATGCAGATTTCTGGGGTCGAGCAGATTACATCGAGTAGTATGCAGGGTGCTGTCGCGATTACGCTACAGTTTAATCTTGATAAGAGTATCGATTCTGCGGCAACTGACGTACAGTCTGCGATTACGCGAGCCTCGAGTCAGCTGCCACAGGATATGCCGTCGCAACCGGTGTATGAGAAAACGGACCCCAATAGTACTCCGATTTACTTCTTAAGCCTTGTGAGTAACGCCTTATCGGCGGCAGAGCTCTATGACCTTGCAGATCGGGAAATATCGGATAAAATCAGCATTTTAGATGGCGTTTCTAAAGTCCAGATCTACGGTGTTAAGCGGGCGATTCGGATTGAGATTGATACCGATCGGCTATACAATAAGGGCATCGCGATTTCCGATGTCGTAGCGGCGATTCGTGCCGGAACGGTTTCGATGGCTGCGGGAACGCTAAAGGGCAAAAAAAATTCCCTCGTCCTTAAACCACAGGGGCAGCTTGAGACTGCTAAGGGCTACAACGATCTTATTATTGCTTATAAAAATGGCGTACCGGTTTATCTGCGCGATATCGGTGATGCAGTTGAAAGCGTAGAGTCCGAGGACATTTGTAATCGCTATTGGAATCGGGGTATTACAGAAGACGTTGCTTCTGTTGCGCTGGCGGTAACGCGTGGGGCCGATGCGAATGCGATTAAGATTTCGAAAGCGATTAATGAACTCATTCCCACACTGAATAAGCAGTTGCCTTCTTCGGTAACATTGATTTCCGCTTATGACCGGGCACAGAAAATTATCGAGTCGATCGACGATGTAAAAGAAACGCTTTTGATTGCGTTTATTCTGGTTGTTGCGGTGATCTTTTTATTCCTTGGGCGTGCACGCGAAACGGTTATCCCAGTGGTAGCGTTACCCTTATCGCTTTTGATTACATTTGTAGTCATGTGG
>CAMWJR010000072.1 GCA_947174645.1 uncultured Verrucomicrobiota bacterium
GCAATCTGTTCGCTGCGAAACGAGTGATAATGGCGATTTTGCTTTAAAAATCTAACTTTGACCGGCGATAGGTTTACATTGCCACACATCGCAGCTCCGAGTCGTCAACGGGAACTAAATTTTCAGGCCCAAACCACAACGGTGAAATTTTTTGCCGTACAGCGGCGCCGGTAAAGTCGATCTTAGTTACCCAGTTTTGAAAAAGATCAACAATTTCGACAGACTTCATGAGCCAGATGCCATCGACTTTTTTAAAATTCTTCAGCTGAAATCTGCGAACGACTTCCCAATCCGCCGTCAATTGGATATTTTTCGAGTTTAAGACTTTTGTTGCGTCTCTATTCCTAGGGTTTTTCCTCAAATACTCTACCTGTATAATTGCTTTCAAAGCGGGATCATACGCAATATCGACCGTATTGAAGCGATTCTCAATGCTATTTTTGCTCACGGCAATACAGGCATCTTTCTTCGGAAAGACACGACCCAACATCTGCTGGCAATCCAAAGGTTGTATTAAAATTTCCGTAAGAGCCGACCGACTGGGCCCACAACTAAAACGAATAATATGTGTGTTGCGCCCCAAAACTTTTCGTGTCCCTTCGTAGGTATAACACGGCCATAAAAGAAAAGGTAAAAGGATATCGCTAAAACTCAATAAATGCCCCGGTCGTAACGGTGCCGCCTCCGAAGAACTGATCGGTGCTAAGGCAAGCATACCACTCAAAGGCGTTTTTAAAAACACACTACCAGCAAGCTCAACACGAACCGCTAACTGGCCAACAATTGTTTTTGCAAACAACTTCCCCTCGATTTGATCTTGTTCTCCCGGTTTCGTAGTCGTCATTCGAAACTGAAGTGCCACGTCCGGGAGGCGTGCCGATGACAATTCTTTGATGACCTTTTCTAGACGTTCCGCATTGAGCAGAACTAACTGCCTGCGGTGTACCTTAGACTCCGCACTTACCAACAGACAAAGCTCCAATACCGTGCCTAGAACTACAATAAACCGCCGCAATAATGTCACATTACCAGGAGCAAATCAGATCAAAGATCGACTTTCGACTTTGACACATCGCTTTCATTCAAGGTATCGGCAACTTCCGTTGCTTGAGGCGCCACTTCGAGCGGTTGCGACTCGGAATTCATGCCCTCATTAACATCGATTGCCTCTGTCGCCGGCATAACAGAATTTCCAGAAACTGGTGCCTCGCTAAGGACTGGCTCCTGTACTCCTTCCATTGTCACCTGAGGAACCTCAGCCGTTACAATGGTTTTCATCTCGAGTAGATGCTGCGATTTAACGGTTTTTTCCAGCGACATGTAGAGCAGCGAAAGTAAAAATGAAATCGAAAAGAAAACGACAACACAATACTTGGTCGCTTTCGCGAGCGTATTTACCGCTTCGCCACCGAAAACGGACGTCACCGCGCCGCCGCCTAAAGTCGCACCCATGCCAGATTCCTCGCTCGGCCGCTGCATCAAAATCAACAGAATAACGAAGCCGCAAATGCCCAACAAAAATGACGTCAACAATATAATCGACAGCTTTGTAATCATGACTTGCCTCGGCCCGGCAGATTAACAAGATCGCCTAAAACACAAGTCCGAAAAGCGATGTGGCAAAAGTGGTCAGTTTTAGGGAGCGCATTTTTATTGGTCGGGTGTGGATCATCGAAACCGAAGGAGACCGACACGCCCGCGTACCGCCAGGGGCTTGTTTTTTTACAATCTCAAAAACCCAAAGAGGCACTTCCATTGTTTTTAGAAGTCATCAAAAAAGTACCGGAAGCCAAGAATGCGTACCTCAACATCGGCCAAATTTACCTAACGGTTTATGATGACCCCGTTTTAGCGATTTATTTTTTACGTGCGTTTTTGGCGCGAAATCCCCCGAAAAACCAGGAGCAAATTGCCAATAGCCTCATTGCAACGGCGCAGAATCGCCTTGTACAACAAATTCTTGGCCCTAAGAAAGCCCTCTACGAATCGCATCAACAGTTTCTTGCTCTCTTGCAACACCTCCGTGAAGAGAACAAGCGCTTGCAAATTCAATTAAAAAATTTACAAAATTTTCAACAAAATCCTTGAGCGCCAGCCGCGAATTTTTATGATATCCGCATGGCGGCAATGGAAAATGTAAATAAATTACCAATACCAAGTTCTGATCCAAGGATAAGAGCTTTATTGGAAAGTCCAGAGACCATTGCACCTAATGAAGATAAAAAAATCAGCCCTTCTGGGTGCGGACAAGTTGGTGGAGCTGGAGTTACCAGTGTCACAAGGGCTGAAAGGGGAGCAATGGCAGAAGGAACAAATAATCAAACAACACTTAAGGAAAATTTGAATGCTAACATTAATACTTCCGGTAGTGTCGCTTGTTCCGTTAGAAAAGGCGCCATGAGTGATGTTGAAACTGCATACCTTGAGTCCTCAACAATGAAATGTCTTCAAAGCAACGATATCGAAAGTTTCAGTAAACTTTCGGACAACATCACAAAAATCATCGAGAGTGGTCTTCCCTCAGACGGAGGGTCTTTGAACGATATCATGACAGCGGTACTCATTTTGCAGATAAAGAGTGCAATGGAAGGGAAAAAAATTAACCGAGAGATGAGTGCTGAAATGGCCTCGACTATCTATCAAAAATCTCAAGAAATCGCCAGCAAAATTCTCGAAAAGGGCGAATTGGCGTACAAACAAGCCATGGTCGGTGCTGTCATGGGCCTTGTCGGGACAGCGATCTCTTCCACTACAACCATAGTGCAGTCAGTGAGAGCTAATCAGAAATCAGATAAGCTGATGGGCGAAATAAGTTCAAACGCTACCGATAGCACACGAGGATTCCTTCACGATGATATCACGCGGAATACAATGATCCAAAAAGGCCAAGCAATCGGTGGCTTGGGTCAAGCTATCACCAATACAGTTAATAGCATATATGGAGCAGGGAATGCATTTGACCAGGCAAAATTACAAAGTGAAATTACGAATCTCGAGGCAAACAACAAGCTTTCTGAAACCGCCATGCAATCCAGTAGAGATGCTGCAGAAGCTAACAATGCGGTGATTAGAAACTCGCAGCAAGTGATGAAAGAATGCAATAATCTTGTCCATGAAATGCAAAAGAAGAGTTCGCAGTAATTCATTGCTAGCAAAATGCTTTTATTTGTCCCTCTAAAGCAACTTTAACCTCCAATGATCAAACCCGCGAATTGCGGATAATTTGCATCTTGGCATCGTGTTCCGCTTGGGCAATTTGAGAAATCATATCTAAAAAAAATTCCCGGGTACTGTCGATGTCGCTTAGGGAAGTTTGAACGGAATCCGCAACGGACTTTGTGAGCGTTATCAAGGCGCGTCGTTTCGTGATGTCTGCCTCTGCCGCCGCGATGGTCTTGATCTCGTCCGCCTTTGCCATATCCGCGATCGTCGCGAGTGATTGTGCGGTATCTGAAAAAGTTTTACTAACGGACAAGGTGGTTTGGATTGAGGCAAAATCCTTTCCTCGCAACATTCCATCCGGCGTTTTTGTTTTGGTCGGCATCATATGACAACCAACACTCACAGCAAAACTTGCACCTGAAGCGACGACTTGAAAAATGGCCGTACTCCGACTTTGTTCTACTTCCGCCTGGGCTTTTTGTAAAATTTTCTCCGCGAGTTCTTTGGATTGATCGACATTTGCCGTTACCAACAACGCCCGCATTTCACGTTCCATTTTGCGCCGCTCAGAAGTCGATTGAATCATTAGAATCATCATCTCGCACATGAGATCGCCGAGACTATTGAGGTTTGTCGACTGAAAGTCCTTCCCTTTCATCC
>CAMWJR010000073.1 GCA_947174645.1 uncultured Verrucomicrobiota bacterium
ATAGTGAGTATATGCGTATCAATCTTGGTGGCGGGCAGTTTATCGGCTTGAATGATGCCGCGAAAGTTCTCGCTGCGAAGAACAGTGAAACCGGTAAAGTAACATTTTTCGAGATGCTCATGTACAAAATCGAATTTAAGCAAGCGATTAGGGCAGGCGATGAATCGAAAATCATGGAATTTGTTAAGGATATTTGGACGGTCAGAGATCTTAACGGGCTCGTTAAGGGAAGAACTCAAGGCGAGTTTAAGTTCAGAAAGAGGAAATTCGCAAGAGTGCGTGATGCCCTGGAACAGCTTAAGCATGACGGAGGGGTGCTATTTAAAGATCGGGAGATGAGAATGAAGGCGCAGCAGATTAACAATAAAAAGCCCTAAAGTTTTTGAAATTCGTCGAGCGTCGTGGTGCCAGCGTTAACATGCTGGGCTGCAGCGTTTTTTAGTGGAATGAGACCCTCCGTACGCGCAATCGCTCGGAGCTCTTCAAGCGGGCGTAGCTGACGCGTCGCTTCACGGAGCGGATAGGTCATAGAAAGCCACTCGTAGACCCCAAAACGTCCACAATAACCACTGCCATCGCATCGATCACACCCACGCCCCCGGTAAGTGCGCTCAATCTGGTGTGCTTCCATAACTGCGCGCATCTCAGCCGTCGGTGCAATTGCTTCCTTGCAGTGCGGACAGATCTTACGTAACAGCCGCTGCGCGAGAACCCCACGAAGCGTGTCCGCAACCAAGTACGGCTCCACAGACATGTCGATAAGCCGCGTAATCGCCCCAGGAGCGTCGTTGGTGTGAAGGGAACTCAGGACGAGGTGACCCGTAAGCGCCGCTTGGACCGCAATCTTGGCCGTTACCGTATCGCGGAGCTCGCCAATCAAAATCTTATCCGGATCGTGGCGTAGAAATGCCCGGAGAACGTGTTCAAATGTCAGCCCGATGTCGTCGTCGATGTTGACCTGTACCAGCCCCTCTGTCTCGTATTCCACCGGATCTTCGACCGTGACAATCTTGGTATCTTCTTGGTTGAGCTCCCGTAACGCACCGTAAAGCGTCGTCGTCTTGCCGCTTCCCGTCGGACCTGTCGTTAAAATCATCCCAGACCCCGAAGTTAATGCTTGACGAAAGGATGCTAAAATGGCCGGCGTTATGCCCATCTGGGCTAGACTCCGCTGCCCAATGCCTGAGTCGAGAACACGCAGAACCACGCTTTCGCCGTATTGTGTCGGAAGCACCGAGATGCGGAAATCGATTGTTCGGCCATGGGTAACACATTCAAGGTGCCCGTCTTGCGGTAGACGTTTTTCGGCGAGATCGAGATTGGCAAGCGTCTTGAGCCTCGCGATAATGGCCTCGCTCAAGTGAACGTTAGGCGTGAGCTGCTCGCTCAAAATCCCGTCGACGCGAAAACGTATCGAAAAATGATCGAGAAAGGTCTCAAAATGTACATCGGAGGCGCCTTGCCGTACCGCGTGCTCGAGAACATGGTCCACGAACCGGACAATCGGCAAATCCTCGGCGTTGAGCATTAACTGACGCCGTTGCTATTGGGTAAGACGTATTGGGTCAAAGCGCCATTACGAAAATTAGGATTCATTTCGGATCCCTTGAAAGGGGTTTTGCTTTTTTCGCTTTTACGTTGCACGATCTTGAGGGCGGAAAGTTTCGAATCGGTAGATTCGGCTTTAGAGGCTTGATTCTCCTGTGGCACACCCGTAATACCAGGGGTCACAGGTGGATTACTCGGTTTAAGACCGTTGATGCTCATAGCTTTATTATGCGAAAAATTATCTCAGGGACAAGATTCGATTCGAAATTTTGTAAAAAAATTACCCCCACGAGGAGGGGGGGGAGTGTTAGCCAGTAACACAATCATTACTGTGCGAGTTGCGACACAAAGGGTGCGATGACGGGAGAGACTCGGTCTAAGATTTGCCCCCAAACGTCGTCAAAATGCTTCTTTTCGGAGTCGTCTAACAGTTGTGCCGGCTGAAGTTTGAACTGAGATTTCAATTTTTCCTGGATTTGGAGCGGCAAAAAGTAGAAACTCGCCTTTTGGAAATCCTGACTCAAGAGTACAAAGTACAAAACGCGATCTTCGACAGGAAGGTAGGCCAGCAACTGATCCGCCAGCGCCAGAGTTTGCGCATTGATTGCGAGATGCCCATAGACGCTCGAGCGGAAGAATTCCGGAAGTAATGGGAAATAAGAAAGGATTTCCGCATTAGTGAAGCTATTCCACAAGTCGAAAAGAATCGCCAGCGGTAGATCACTTAAAAATCCCTCCTGGGCATTCCGATCTCTAAACTGCGCAAGATCGTTTCGTAGTTTTTGCATCAACTCCGCATCGGTTAGAGACTCAATTCCGTGCAATTGGCGATAGTATGTGCGCTGTTCGCCTCCAAATTGATTGATAATCTGGACCAACATTCGCCAACGAGACTCCGCTTCCCGATGTGCGACGCTGCTCCATGCGTTCGTTGCGCTCGTATCGACGACGTTATGCGTTAGGAGCTCCTGAAAAATTGATGCTCCCACTCTTTGGCGTGCCTGTAAAATCTGCCTTTGCATAATCTGCATTGCTTGATCCTGAAATCCACTCAACATCTGCTTACCGATCGGTATAAAAAAATCTTTCACCTTGCTCCAAAAACTTTTCTTGGGCTGAACCTCGGCTGCTCCCGATAACGCACCGCAAAGACAGCAGCTCCCTAAGCATAGAGCTAGCCATTTCTTATTTCCACTCTTGGATTTTTGATTCAACCCCATGAGAGGTAATTATAAAAAATAAGAAAATTTTTACAATATTTTAAATTTAAAATAAAAACTCCCCAGATTGGGGAGGCTTTTTAGCGAGTGCGATGCGCATCACATCGCTAGCTTATAACTCAATTTGCTCAGAGTCAGGAAGCAACTGAGAAGAGTTATACATTTGTACTCTCTTTTGAATTTGAGGTGGCAAAAGATGGTCGTTCATTTTTTGCGAGTCCGGTTCCAATAATGAAAAATATAAAACGCGTTCCTTAGTAGGGAGGTGGACCAGCAACCGATCCTGAATTGCAGGTGTAGTCCGAATAAAATGACCTGCCATGATGGATCGAAGAAATGGTGACAGGCAAATTAATATTAAGAGTTTATCTTCGTCTGGCACATAGTCCAATAGAGCTACAATTGTTTGCGGATCGAATTTTTTTAGAAGATCTCTTTTGGCATCATCGTCTTCGCTCGAGGTAAACAGTTTGTGCAAATATTTCAAAATTTGGATACGCGGATCCCCGACTGTGGGAATAACGAAATTGAGATTGGTGGCGATTTTTTCGCTTCCTCCAATACTTTCGATGAGTTTGTTAAGGTCATTCCAGCGGTCCTCTGCTTCATGTTCCGCGATATTTTTCCACATTGGCATATTGATCGCGCCTGAACGTTCAAATGCCCTTTTGAGTTTTTCCTTGGCCTCTTTACGCCGAGACGCAATGCTTTGCTTGAACACACCCAATTTAAATTTTGTAGTTAATGACAACTTGGAGACCTTAGGATTTGCCTTGGCAAAGGTCTTCGGATTGGAAGGTTTTTTGTCAACCACTCCCGATAAAGTACCGCCAAGGCAGCAGCTCCCTAGGTACAAAACGAGCAATTTTCGATTCCCATTTTTGATATTCGAATCCATTCCCATGGATGGGAAGTATAATAATTGGTAAAAAATTCACAATATTATCTGAAATAATTTTTTAAAGATTGAGGCGGGGGAGAAATATTCTTTTGAGTTGT
>CAMWJR010000074.1 GCA_947174645.1 uncultured Verrucomicrobiota bacterium
TCCAAACCTCGATAGCGAGCTTGTAGAGGCCTTCGTGGTCTGCATTCCCCGGACAAATCTCGGCTTTTAGGGGATCGATTTTTTTAATAAAATTGGGATCAACGCGAAGGTGCCAGACCTCGGTGCCATTGGCAGTTTTAAGTGGAATTGCAACGTTTTGAGCGACGCGTTCATCGACACCTTCAAGTTTGAGATGGTTCATGAGGGTTGTCGTCATGATGACGCGATCTTCATCACAAACCCCAAGTTGACGCGCTTTAAGTCCGAGGAGAAATGCATTCGAAACCTCTGCGGCTGTGACCGCAAAAACCGCTAGTGCAATCATGGTCTCGATAATCACTGATCCTTGCCGCTTCCTCATGCTCTAACGCTAGCAAATTCCCTGAAAAACGCAAGTGTGATCAGCGATCGTAACGTTGTTGGTATGTGCGTAATTCCGGGGTGAGCGCAATTAGTTGATCGAACTGCTCTGGTGTCATACGCCATTGCCAATTGCGGCCAATCGTTCCCGGGGTATTGAGACGTGCTTCGGAGCTGAGTTTTAGGAGATCCTGTACGGAAAGCATCGCCAAAAAGCAGGGCGCACGGTAGGCCTCAGTGACCCACTTCCACGTCAGTTGCGTATCGTCGATTCCAAAGTACTGTCGGACTTGATCACGAGTTGCCTCGTCGCAGTGTTGATACCAACCCAAGAGCGTATCGTTATCATGTGTGCCAAGATAGAGAACATTATGGCGCTCTAAGTTATGAGGTAAGTAATGATTTTTGGGATCGCCAGAAAAGGCGAATTGTAGGACGCTCATCCCTGGAAGGCGAAATTTGGCTTTGAGCTGCGCCGCACTTGCATCAATATCGCCCAAATCTTCAGCGATCATCGGTTGATTTAAAAATGGCCTTAAGACCTCAGTGCCATGAGCTTTGGCCCAATTCCCTCGAATCGCATCAGATGCGTTCGCGGGTATTTTCCAAAAGCGATCCAATCCCCGAAAGTGATCTAAGCGTACGATATCAAAAAGCTCGAAGTTACGCTCTAGCCGCTGATGCCACCATCGATAGTGATCGCTTTTTAAAAATGCCCAGTCGTACACGGGATTGCCCCAGAGTTGCCCCGTGGAGGAGAAGTAATCTGGCGGAACTCCAGCGACATACTGAGGGCACCGCTGCCGATTAAGCTGAAAATTTTGGGGATTGGCCCAGACATCCGCGCTATCATACCCAGGAAACATCGGAAGATCACCGATAATTTGAACCTGATGATCATTGGCGTATTTTTTGAGGCGAAACCACTGCTCATGCGCAGTGTATTGCAATGCCAAATAACCATTGAAAACGGATGTTAATGATTCGGGTAGGGCACAACTTTTATTCCAAAAGATTGGGTCCCATTGATGCCATTCCTGACCGTTAAAATGATACTTTAGCGCGGCAAATTTAGCGTAATTTTCGAGCCAATAGTGATGATGTTTGAGAAAACTTTGGAACGTTTCCTTTTTACGAATCCGCTCGTAGAGCGTAGTTCCAAAAAAGGGAATTTGTTCTTGGAGCCACTGATACCATCCGCAAAAGTTGACAACCGCTGCATTAGAAGATACTGGTGGGGCGGTTCCGATGGCTTCATAATCGATGAAATAGGGGTTAAGAGCGAAAGAGGCGATCGGTTGATAAGGTGAATCACCATAGCCGGTGGGCCCCAGAGGGCAGACTTGCCAGTAATGCATACCCGCAGAGGAGAGGAAGTCGATAAATCGATATGCGGTTTCTCCAAAATTCCCGATACCGGCACTGCCCGGTAAACTCGAAATGTGCAAAATGACGCCAGCCGCGCGTTCTTCATTCCATTGCCACCCCACGGCGATATTTTAAATTAGAAAAAATCCGAAGCAAATAAAATTTCCCGTTGGAGGTAGACACCATACATTTCAAAAACTCTTTGGCGACAAGTTTTGATCAAATATTTGACGTCATCTGGCGTTGCATTTCCAGTGTTGACGATGAAGTTAGCATGCCGCTTGGAGACCTTTGCGTCCCCGTGAGTGAAACCTTTAAGCCCGCATTGATCGATCAGTGAACCCGCGGAACTCTGTGGTGGATTTTTAAAAATACACCCGATATTGGGCTCTTTCGGCTGAGATTGCTCCCGTTGTGTGCGCGAGCGTTCCATCGCAGCGACGATTTCCTCGGGAGGTTGCCGCCGACTTTGAGAAAAGGCGAATTGGGCATTCAAAATAACACCATTTCTAAAACCCTGGCGATAAGCATATTTGATCATAGACTTCGTGTGCCGTTCCAATGTATCTCCGTTAAAAGGCAGTACCTCGAGTTCCGTGAGTTGGTTGAAAATCTCTTGCCCATAGGCCCCAGCGTTCATACGCAGAGCGCCCCCGAGTGTTCCGGGGATGCCTGCTAATGCGACGTAGTCCGTGATCCCTGCTCTTGCCAAACAGCGACAAAAATAGGGAAGAGGGAGGTTTGCCGAGGCAATGACACGATCTCCCGAGATTTGGATCTCACGGGGGAGTTGTCGAAGTGAAACAAATACGCCCTCATCGTAGTCCAAAAGCACATTGGTTCCGTTGCCCAAGAGCATCCATTTCACTTGGTATCGCTTTAGTGCCGCATTCAAGCGCATAAGTTGCGTTTTGTCGTTGGGACAAATCAGGAGACGTAGCTGTCCGGCGATATGGATACTCGAAAAAAATCGGGATGAAACATCAGTCTGATAGAGAATATTTTCCTGATCAAGCCACTGAATCAATGATTCAATCCGTTGCTCTCGGAACCAGCGTTCTGCCTGAGCATGAATGCTCCCTGCCCCAACAAATACCACCGCTTGTTTTTTTTTATCCGGATTCCGAAGCTCACGAACGTCTGAAATCAGCCGAACATCATGTTGTTGTGGAAGTTTTTTGAAAATTGTTTCAGATTGCCCCGATGAAATCGATTGTTCTCCGGCGGCATAAACTGGCAACAGATCAACCTGTCGCGTTGCACAGGTATTGGCAAACTCTTGGGCGTATTGCGCCGTACGAGTATAACGATGGGGTTCGAATACGAACGCGACGTCTTTATAGCGCGACTCCATCGATCGCATGCAGTGTAAAACCTCCGTCGGATGATGAGCGTAATCACTCCAATAATCAACCTCATCGAGTGTTCCCAAAAACTGATTACGCCGAGCGATCTTGTTAGACTGCCTGTGAGAAAGGTCGATTGCAATTTTCGGATCCTTTGCACGTAACCAACACAACACAGCGTAAGCTAGCCGTTGACTTCCCGTCAGAGAATCATTTTGAGGCCGTGTAATTTCAGAAAGAGAACCGAAGATTTCAGAGTTTGGGCTCCCGAAAAAAATATGGTCAATAATTTTTCCTCGAAGTCCGGCCCGGGCGGCAATGGCACACAAACGCGAATCGTTTTCGGGAAAAATGACGACGCCACGTGTATTTTGAAAAAGTGTTTGAAATGCAGCATCGAGCTGTGCGGACGTTCCATAAT
>CAMWJR010000075.1 GCA_947174645.1 uncultured Verrucomicrobiota bacterium
ATTCATTTTCATGCGACCTCGTCTAACGCCTTACCCTTCGGGGAGTATCCGAGAACTTTTTACGATCGCATGGCCGATGATTTTAGCGAATGCGGTTGGGTGCTTCATGCTCTTAATTGACCGTATTTTGCTCGCACGCTATCATATGGATAGTTTTAACGCCTGTTTTGCGGCGGCCCAATGGTATTGGGGATTTTATATCACAACGCTTACGATTGTATCGATAGTCGGTGTCTTTATTGGCCAACTCAATGGTGCCCAACGGTACACAGAAATCGGTTCTGCTGTTTGGCAAATGATCTGGTTTTGTATCGCACTCTACGGACTCTTCATTCCTCTAACGATTTGGGGCATTCCACATCTCTTGGCCGATCCGGTCTCAGCACTCGGTACTCCTTATCTCCGTATTTTAATGCTCTTTCTACCGATTCAATGTATCGGTTACGGGGCCCTCGCTGCATTTTTCGTCGGCAGGGGTACGACTAAAGTGATTCCCGTCGTAAGCTTTTTCGCCAATCTCCTCAATGCCCTTTTCGATATCATCCTCATTTTTGGCGTTACGCTGGGAAATACCGTAATCATTCCCGAGCTTGGGATTGTCGGTGCAGCACTTGCAACCATTCTCGCCCAAGGCCTATCGACCGGCTTCCTTGCCTATCTGTTCTTTCAAAAGACAAATCGCGAACGCTATGGAACCGGAGACTACCGTGTTAAGCCCACGTTTCTCAGCAAATGCCTACGTACCGCAACACCTCCTGCCCTCAACAGCTGTATTAACTCCCTATGTTGGGCCGCTATGATCCAAGTCATTACCGCACATGCTTCATCTATTAGCCTACAAGCCTACGGAATGACACACCTCATCTATATCGCATTTGATACACTAATCGAAGGCGTTGCTGCCGGAACACGGACGGTTTGTGCAAATGCCATCGGCGGTCAGCAGTGGTCAGTGCTCAAATATAATTGTTTTGCCTGGGGCATACTGATGCTATGCGTCGTTGCATTCGTTGGCATCGCCATGCTCGGATACCCCGAATGGCTTATCGAAACATTTTTAAATCCCCAATCACCCGATGTGATTCCATTCACCGTGCAAATGCTCAGCTGGGCTTGGATCGCCTTCGTACTTGAATCCGCCGTATCCAATCTCCTCAACACGTTGACTGCTGCAGGCGATACGCGTTTTACGATGCTCGTAAATACCACTAGTTTTCTCTGCTTAACGGTCATTCCAACCTACATAGGCGTCATTTATTTTCATCAAGGCCCCCTCATGTGGTGGTATTGCGTGATTGTCGATAAGTGCATGCGCATTTTCTGTTTCGGCCAACGCTATCGCAGCGGTATTTGGCGTCAAAAAACCTTGATTCGTTGATTTCTATGAAAAACTTTTTAGATAAGACGACCGGATGAACATTTTAATGACGGGCGCCGCAGGCTATATTGCTACACACTGTGCAAAGCGGCTACGTTCCGCAGAACATACGCTCTTTGGGATCGATTTTTTCCCCATATCCGACCCAACCTTATTTGAAAAAACATACCGCGGGGATGCCGGGAATCAATTTCTCCTGAAACAGATTTTCCAGGACCATGGTATTGAATGTATCCTCTATACCTCCGGCTCCAACGACTTTCCCAACTGGGCCCAAGATCCCGCGAAGCTCTACAGCAACGATCTCTTCGGACTGCTATTTTTACTCGCCGCTGCGGCAGAAAAGAACGTCAAAAAATTTGTCTATCTCTCAACGACCCAAGTCTACGCACCCTCCGTGCACGTACGTGCCCGAGAAGATCTAACGCCCTATCCCTCTACAACCTTTGGCAAGGTCAAATACGCGGCCGAATTCATGATTTCTGCATTTGCCGAAGCTCACGGATTACGGTATGTCATTCTCCGGCTCGGCGATGTTTTAGGAGCCAATCCGATGGCCCCCGCAAGTGCTTTAGGCCATCCCCTTTTGAGTCGTCTCTTCCAAGCAGAACCGATTTACGATCGCCCGTATGCATTTGTACACGTCGAAGATGTCGTTCAAGCGATCATGCTCGCGCTTGCTTCACTCAATCATAAAGAGCATAGCATTTACAATATCACGGCTCCAGAAGTCACTCCCTGCCCGGAGTTTCTCGAAAAAGTAGCGACCGTTCTGCATCAATCTCTCGCTGAAGTCAAAAAAGTTCCCAACAATCATGCCCCGACACGCATCGACACCTACCGTGCGCAACGCGAGCTCAATTGGCACTTGCAATACCCCGATCTCGACTACATGATCAGCTCGACTTCAGACTGGCTTCAACACCATGGGAAACGTTAAGTGCTACATCTTCCTTCTCAATACGCACGGGCACCATTGGGCGACCACACTCACCGATCTTTTAGAAGTCCTCAACCTACCGCCCCTACTCCATGTTGCCAATGTGGATGATTTTCCAAAAAACAATACGGAGCTAAACTTTCTCCCCTGGGACGATTTCCCACAAAACGGTGAAACACCGGTAGCATTTCTAGTCTCAGCGGAAGCGCACTTAGCGGAACAGATGCACACTCTCTTCCGATTCCATCAACGGTATGGGCTCGATGTACTCCGAAGCATTTCTGTCCTCGATGCACCCTTTTTTGAAAACATACACAGCAATCTCTGTGATGCGATGGCTCATTTTGCGGATTTACTCCTCATCGACGAGTCGGAAGTTTCTTCGAAAAACGTTGTCCAAGCTCTGATTGATCAGTGTAAGAAGAAAAAATGCTATCCGTTGACAATCCAACGTCTCTCGAAGCATAAAATCGGAGATCTAAGTGGACTTTTTGATCCGCAACCACGCCGGATGGCGCTCATCTTCGATGATCTCGACCCCATTGATTTTATCGACGAAGAACAGGTCGACCAAGCGCCCTTTACAATCCCCTCACTCGATCAGCGCGATCCTTATCTCCAACAAAACAAACAAGGGCACTACGTGAATCGTATCGAATCACTCGAACGAGTTTAAGATTGCCATTTTCTTCGGATTCAATTGGTTACCGCAACAACGGGGCGTAGCTCAGCCTGGCAGAGCGCATGTTTTGGGTACATGAGGTCATCGGTTCGAACCCGGTCGCCCCGACCATACGCGTGGACGTGTAATTTCTAAAACCTCGTAGGTCTTGTGGCTCACTTCATTTAAGAAACGGCTTTGTTGCAGCGGAATCGGAAAGCGTGTTTTCTTCTGATCCACAACCACTTGACTGGGAACGCATAGATAAAGCTCTCGTTTCGCCCGCGTCACCGCTACATAAAATAAGCGCCGCTCTTCGCCGAGGTCATCTGCCTCAATTGAACGTTTAAGTGGAAAGCTATTTTCATTGAGATTGAGCACAAAAACCGCCCCAAACTCACGCCCCGTCGCCTGGTGATTCGTACTTAATCGAAGCGTTGGTAGCGCCTCCGCGCCCGTCGGATGAGTCTCGGACGTTATGAGCGTGACCTGTTGG
>CAMWJR010000076.1 GCA_947174645.1 uncultured Verrucomicrobiota bacterium
TTCGCGCTCTGTTCAATTGGCCAGGCAGCATTTGGATGGCGTGAACTCCTCAAGTCCAATAGCCGGTTTGAAAAGTCTTTCCGTGAAACCTTTATCGCTGAAGTACAGGAAAAGGACGACGAGTATCGTGATGCGATCATGCAGCGCGCGCGTGAAAAATATCCATGGACGGCGCAGATCAAAAATTACCGCCTCCCGAAAAATAGTATCGTGGTGGGCCGTAAGATTTCGAGCCTTCAGCTAAGAGAAAATACGGGGACAACGATTGTCGCGGTTTCGCGCAGCGGATACACCTGTTATTCGCCGTCTCCTGATGCGATTCTTTTTCCGGATGATCAGCTGTTGCTGATGGGGGAGGAGTCTCAGATCCAATCTGCGATTGATTTCTTTAACGAAGAAGCGGCCGATAGCGTTGTTTCTGCCAATCGCGTCGAATTCGCGATCGACAACTATTGTATCACTCCGACGAGTCCATTTTTAGGAAAGGCGATTGCCGCGACGGGTATTCGCAGTCAGTATGGCGTCAACATCGCGGGGATCCAGCGTATGGGAGAAAAAATTACAATGCCAAAGCCTTCGCTCGTACTCGAAAAAGACGATATTTTGATCCTCACTGGCCCCAGGCGTGCGATCGAAAAATTGAAACAATCGGAGTTGACGCCTCGGGCTTAATTTTTTACACTTTCAACAGCGAATGAAAGGCGTCAAGGAGATCAAAGGGCGGATTCGCGCGGTAGATAGCGTCGCGAAGATCACGCTTGCGATGCAACTCGTTTCGGCGTCGAAGATGAAGCGTTCCCAAGATTTTGCGATCGGTGGCCGTCCTTATTTATTGAGCCTCGCAGAGGTCATCGCGCGCCTACCAAAGAAAAAGGTCGATAAAAATATTCACCCATTTTTTGTTGATCGTACGCCCGTACAGCGCCGCTGCATAATCGTTGTAGGTACGGATCGTGGTCTTTGTGGCGTATTAAATAATAATCTCTTTCGGCAGCTCTCAAAAGGAGAGGATGCTGACGGCAAGTGCAGCTACATTTCCGTTGGGAAGAAGGCAATGCAGTTCCTAAGTCGTAATGGTTATGATCTCATTGCGAGTTTTTTCGTCAATGATAAAGTCCAATATCACGAAGTGCAGGGAATTGGGGAGTTTGTTAGTCAAAAGTTCTTGGCCGGTGAAATCGATACCGTGGAGGTATTGTATCAGCGATTTGTCAATACACTCAAATATGTTCCAGTATTGCAAAAAATACTCCCGATGAGCGACTTTTATGAAGAATTTTCGGGCATGTTAGCGGCGGCCCAACTGGACTTTGAAACGCCTTCATTTGACCCTCGGCCCCTCATTTTTGAGCCCAGTGTTCGAGAGATCGTCGATCATATCGCCAGTATCTTTTTAAAATATAACCTCCATCAAGTACTGCTTGAGGCGAAGGCTTCGGAACATAGCGCGCGCATGGTGGCGATGAAGAGCGCGACGGATAACGCTGAGGCCCTGGGACAAGAGCTGCGATTGGAGTATAACAAAGCTCGGCAATACGCGATTACGAATGAAATTATCGAACTCGCGGTGGCGTCGGGCGAACGTGAGTCATAATGGAAAACAATTCAGGAAAAATTATCCAAATTTTAGGTGCGGTCGTCGACGTAAAGTTTCCCGATACGCAGATTCCGGGTATTTATAATGCGCTTGAGGTCGTGCGCGACTCGGGAGAAAAACTCGTCTTAGAGGTCCAGCAACACCTCGGAGAAGGCGTCGTACGGACTGTCGCGATGTCGGCAACCGATGGACTCCGTCGAGGAACAACTGTTATCGATACGGGGCATTCAATCTCAGTACCCGTTGGGGATGGCGTCTTGGGACGGATTTTAAACGTCACGGGAGATCCGATTGACGAGCGAGGAGAGGTGATTTATGAAAAGCGTCTACCGATTCACCGCCCGGCGCCAAGCCTCTTAGACCAGGATATTTCGTCGGAAATCTTGGAGACTGGGATTAAGGTCATTGATTTGATTTGTCCCTTCGTCAAAGGCGGTAAGATTGGGGCGTTCGGAGGAGCAGGTGTTGGCAAGACCGTTATCATCACCGAACTCATTAACAATATCGCGACTGGTCACGGTGGTTTTTCGGTATTTGCTGGTGTCGGCGAGCGTTCTCGCGAGGGGAATGACCTTTTCCACGAGATGTCGGCCTCAGGTGTCATCAACGAAGAGGATCCTGCGAAGTCGAAGGTGACCCTCGTTTTTGGTCAGATGAATGAACCTCCGGGGGCGCGTATGCGGATTGGTCTCACCGGACTGACGATTGCTGAGTTTTTCCGTGACGAGCGGCACCAGGATGTATTGCTGTTTATCGATAATATCTTCCGTTTTTCACAAGCAGGTTCTGAGGTTTCGGCTCTATTAGGGCGTTCGCCGTCCGCAGTAGGTTACCAACCGACACTTAGCCAGGAGATGGGACAACTTCAAGAGCGCATTACTTCGACGAAAAACGGTTCGATTACCTCATTCCAGGCGGTGTATGTCCCGGCTGATGACTTAACCGATCCGGCGCCCGCAAACACCTTTGCGCACCTCGACTCGACGCTTGTCCTTGACCGTAAGATCGCTGCATTGGCATTGTTCCCAGCCGTTGATCCACTAGCCTCAACTTCAAAGGCACTCGATCCGAAGGTTGTCGGACAGAAGCACTTCGACGTTGCACGACAGGTGCAGTCGATTCTACAAAAGTACAAGGAACTCCAGGATATTATTGCCATTCTCGGTATGGATGAGCTTTCTGAGGAGGACAAGCTTACCGTTGGTCGCGCACGTAAGATTCAGAAATTTCTATCGCAGCCATTCCGGACCGCGGAGGCATTTACAGGGCGCGAAGGAAAATATGTTTCGGCACAAGAAACGGTCCGTGGTTTCGAGATGATTTTGAATGGTGAACTCGATCACATTCCTGAGAACAATTTTTATATGAAGGGCTCCATTGACGAGGTCCTAAACTCGGAGGGCTAAGCGGTGTCGTTACAGGTCGAAGTCGTAACCCCCGCGCGAACGATTACGGCGACAGAAGTCGCGTCGCTTGCTGTCGATACGACAATGGGCGAAATCGAGATTTTGCCCGGGCATCGCCCGCTGATGACATTGTTGGAAACGGGGAGCGCACGCCTTCGGTTCGTTGACGGACATACGGAGATCATTGCAACCTCTTCGGGGATCCTGCATCTCGAGAATGATTCCGTGGTGCTGGTTGTCGAGGAAGCCGTTGATGTCCATCGCCTAGAGGTACAGGAGCTGGAAGATGCTAAAATGTTAGCACAGCAGGCGTTACAGGAAGTGGTCACGCCG
>CAMWJR010000077.1 GCA_947174645.1 uncultured Verrucomicrobiota bacterium
CGAATAAGCGGGCCCTGATACTGCGGAGAGCGGACTTCTTTAACCCAGCGGAGGACTTCCGCAACTGGAAGAATGAGTTCACGCGGAATATAGCGCATGACCTGGGAAGTATCTAAAAGTGCGTGAGCAAGCGGAACGTTCCGAACAATGGGAATTCCCTCTTCTTTAGCAACTTTGATCATCTCTTCGGCAACTCTTCCTACGCCTTTTGCTAATACAATCGGTAGGAGAAAAATCGGTTGCTCGAAATTGTAGAGCAATGCGACCGCAACGTGTTCTGGATTCGTCACTAAAGCGGATGCGTGTTTTGTACGCTGTGGAGGGTCTTCCTCCATCATCTCCTGGTGGATCTGCTTACGTTTACTTTTAACCTGCCCATCTCCTTCGGACTCTTTGTATTCCTGCTTAATCTCGTCCTTACTCATCATGAGCTGTTGCTTCCAGTTGTATCTCTGGTAGGCGTAGTCGACCGCCGCAACCGCAATGTATGCGAAAATTACGAGCTTCGCAAAGTCCTTCATCACCGGACCTAAAATGCTAAACACACCCCCTAATCCACAGTACGGTAAGAGTAACAGGTCATCAAAAACGCTTTTAATAAGACCGTAAATTAAAAACCCGAGAAATAAAATTTTGACCGTCGATTTCAGCATCTCAACGATATTCTTCATCGAAAACATCTGTTGCGCTTTCGATAGCGGATTGATCTTGTTGAGATCCGGCATAATCGGTTTCGTTGTAAATAGGAGCCCGACTTGCGCAAAGTTCGCAATCAAACCCATCAGCGCAACCATCGCGAGACAAGGCGTAATGATCGCACCCGATTTGGCGACTACCGCCCAGAGTACCTGGTCTTTGTAATCTGCAAGGTTACAGTTGCCGATAAAAACCGTCGGAATAAGCATGAGTTCGGCGAGATCATTGAGATGTGAATCCCAACCAAGACCGACAAAACAAAATGCACCAATCAGCGTCGCCGTTGACGTAATATCCTGACTCTTCGCGATATTCCCTTTATTCCGGGCATCGCGGATCCTTTTCGGCGTCGGTTCTTCAGTTTTCTCTCCCATCGTTAATGAAACACCTTATGGACGAACAATGCCATCTTACTCTGTGTGAAGAAGTAGTAGTGGAATAGTTCTCCGAGCAACGAAAAGTAAAACAATAGAAAAAACATCGATAGCCAGCTCTTCACCGGCATCGCCATAAAGAATACATTTAACTGCGGCGCAAACCGGCTAATCATGCCGAGACCAAATTCTGAAAGAAATAATACTAATAAAATTGGTGCCGAGAAACAGAAAATAACCTCCATCAAGTCGTCGACAAAGGACATGACAAAGACCGGGAAATTAACATCGAAGTTCGGGTAAAAACTAAACACCGGCCACATGATATACGTCTGATAGATGAGTCCGAGGAAGAATAGAAATCCTCCCATCGTAAAAAATAACGTCGCAATCATCTGCGTCAAAAAGCTACCGATTAGGGATGTCTGCGAACCCGCTACCGGATCGAAAACCATCGCCATCGATGATCCTCGCTGAATATCAACAATAAACCCAACGCTATCCGCAGCGTAAAAAATAAAGCCCGACAGATAACCCAAAAGCGCACCAATAATAACCTCTTTGCAAATCGTTAAAATGAGGATCGAAATCGGGAGCTGCGTCGAAGGACATTCCGGAAATACCGTGTAAAATAACGGGAGTGCCATCGCGAGAATTACGACATTCCGCCCCGTTCCCATAATGTACTGTTTGGCGAATACCGGTGTTAACGAAAGCGCTGCGGCTAGCCGTACCAGACACAGCATCATCATCATGAGGACGCCGCCAAGATATTGGATCCCTGGATTCATCGGATAATCGTCGCAAACGCTGTAAATAAAAAGTTCGCGAAGGCCATAAGCTGACCACCGATCCAATACGCGGAAAGCGATAGGACCAGTACGGTGAAAAAGAGTTTGATCGCGAAACTCAACGTCTGTTCCTGTATCTGTGTGAGGGCCTGGAGTAAGCTCGTCATCAATCCGACGCAGGTCGCAATTAAGATCGGCGGCATCGAGAGGATGAGCACGAGCAGCATCGCCTGTTCTGTGATGTTGATGATGAAATCCTGATCCATACCACCCCTACCTATGATTAGATGTAATGATTTTTTAAACGATAGCAAGCCTCACCTATCGTTTATCGCGATGAAAAAGCGGTCACGGTATGTGAGATCCTGAAGGATTTTAGTCTTCCAATTCGTTTGGTACCGTTCTTGTAAAATACAGGGATGTAGGATACCCGTTTCTAAAGCGACCATACCCCTTGGTTGAAGAAATTGAGGTGCAGCCTGTAAAATCTGATCGAGGTGCTGAAGACCTTCTTGCTCGGCGACGAGGGCATTTTTCGGTTCATATTGCCGGACTTCGACTTCTGCGGTTTCATACTCTTGTGCGGTTAAGTAAGGTGGATTCGCAATAATCCAATCAAAACGCTGCTGCGGAATATTTTTAAACCAATCTGAAATGATAAAGTGAATATTTGTAATTTGATGATGACGTGCATTTTCTTGTGCAACCTCGAGCGCATCCGCCGAGATATCTACCGCCACAACCTGGGTTTCCGGGAAATGCTTCGCGAGCGCAATCGCAATCGCGCCACTACCGGTGCCGAGGTCTAAAATCGTTTTGGGTTGCTGTAGTTGCTGGGTACACAGCCAATCAACTAAAAACTCCGTCTCTGGCCGCGGAATTAAAACGCGTGGATCAACATGAAGGGATAAGCCGTAAAACTCGACTTTCTCTAGAATATACTGTAGCGGTTCCCGTTGTGCTCGGCGCTGAAGCCATGTTCGAAGCTGTTGCTTTTGATGAGGACTAATCGTCCTGTGCCCATTGAGATAGAGCGCCAGACGTTGGCATCCGAGCATGGTGGAAAACATCCACTCGACATCGCATTTCGGCCTCGGGATACCTCGTTGCTCCAGAAACCGGACCGCACGCTTCATCAACTCCAACAACGTCTCTTCCACCAAGAACCGTCATCCTGGCAAAAACATTATGGGGTGAAAACAAAAAATATTCGTTATTCGGTCTCGCTTTTTCCCACAGACTCTCCGGACGGTGTGTGCACCACATAGGAGGTATTAATAGCCCCAATTTTACCAAAGGAAGCACTATCCGTCGGTGTTATCTGAAGT
>CAMWJR010000078.1 GCA_947174645.1 uncultured Verrucomicrobiota bacterium
GCCGGACGCAGACCGCGGAATTTTTCGGTGCTTGGCGTTCCGTCGAGCAAAGTACGTGGAGCCATTTTCCAGAAAGTTGACGTTCCCAGTCGAAAATACTACCATCTTTGGCGATTGTTTGGCTAACTAAACCGTTGAGGACATCTTCCTCCGGTACTTGGACTGCATGGGAAAGGAAGAATAAAATTTCCATGAGGGAACGTGTTCGCACGAGAAGGTCTTTCCCGCTTCCGAGATGGGAAAAATTCGAAGTAAGCTTAAACTCAGACTTTTCGGGCTTGAGCTCGAGAGATTTTTTCAATTCGAGGATATCAGATTGATTGGGATCATTGGAATTAAACCGCATAATCAGGTCTTTATCCGGTCCCAAAACAAGCTTCACGCCCTTATAGAGACGTTTCAACTCTTTAACATACTGTGCCAAAGGGGTGTCCTGTTGGGGTGATAGAGATGGCAAACCAGTAATTTCCTGACTAACCATTTTCCTTACTCCCTGGACGAAATAGTCCCAGATTTGTGAACACTGCCGAAGAAATGCATTACCGGGAACAGGGCCCAGAGTTTCCTCAAGATCCTTACGACCAATACCGAAAATGAGCTGATCTTCTTTATAGAGATGATTCAGAAGTTTAACACACTGCTCAAAGGATTTGTACTCCGGAGGGCGTTTTGGGGTAGGCCCGGAAGCCTCTGAAGCGTTATCGAGGCGGTTGAGCCGCTCGACACAAATGTTAAACACGCGCTTAGGCGACCAACCGGTCTGAATGAGTCCTAGAACGAGCGGAATCGGGATCGGTGTTGCAATCGCTTTGGTGAATTTTTCTCCCTTCAGAGGAGAGAATGTAATACTAGGATTTTGAAAATTTTCCATGTAGGCGACGCCGAGCGAGACATCGAAATTGCCATGTCGGCTGATCTTAGAGCCCTGAGGGCCGATACGTGTTGTGAATTTGCGATTTTCAACGATATTGCTCACCTCGAGGAAACAAGTCGTCTCGCGATATTTTAAGCGTACGAGATTCAACAGTAACTGCTCATTGTCGGTTTTAACGATACTCTCGTTGTAACTCGGCTTGACTTCTTGAATCACCTTAGGACCAACCGATTCACAGCCACCAAGCAGCAACAGTGCGCCAATATAGCCACCCAATTTCCCTAATCTATCTATAGATCTCATCTTTACAGAACGTTGGCGATTCTGAAGAAGTATCAATTTGTTGTCAACGCCAATTGGGCGACGAAAGCGCCCTTAAAAAGAGAACGGCGCATTGCGTTTTCGAAGCGCTTGAGAAAAGTAGAGAGAGGCGATCATGCGATACTGTGCGTCAACTGACGGAGCACCTTTGACACCAAGTTCTTGGAGGATGATTTCCAAAAGACACTCACTATAACTTTCACCATCGACTTCTTCGAGTTCCGTTAATTTTGCAGTGACTGCCTTGGCATCGGCAGCCGGTGGTGTCAATTTTTGTGCTAAAAAGACCACCTCATAAGCACCATCATCAGTCTTGAGTATAGATGAAACTTCACCATTGTGGAGCAACTGTAGCGCCTCTTGTTCTTCCTGCGAGAGCTTTAACTTAGAACGCTTTTTTTGTTCAAAAACTTCGATTGTTCCATCGTTTTCCTTAGTGTCGCTTTGGAATTTTTCCAACGAAAGACCGTTAGCGATCCATGACTGGTGTAGCGATTCAATTTTTTCAGATAATTGCGTCTTTGCCTCTGAGTGGCGATAATCGTTAATAACGCGATCACGGACACTTTCGAACGGCGAATACAGTGACGGAACGATGTCGCGGAAAAAGAGCACACACACCTGCTGCTGATTATCCAATACTGGATCGGAGTAATAACGATCGTCAGCATTAAGCTGAGAACACTGTGATAAGACCGCTGCGGAAAATTGCTTATGGTCGCCTAGTTGATCTAAGGCAACGGGATCGAGGCTTTGTATTTTCAGTCCATTTTGTTCGAGCAACTGCGTAAATTCAAGCGAGTGAGGCGCGATATTTTTCGCATAGAGCTCATAAACGAATTGATCGGCCGCATGCATGGCCCGTTGGCGCGTTTCTTGGTTTTGGTAAGACTTGACGATTGCCTGCTTGAGCTCCTCAGATCCTTCTTTCATGCCCGTAAATTCTGAAGCGTGTTCCTGATAAAATGCCTTGAACGTTTCTTTTGAAGGTGTTGGCAAATCGGCGAGGAACTGCTCATTAGAAAACACAACGTAATCCAAAACAATTTGTTCGCTAAGTTTGTAATCTTCACGGTGTTGCTCGAAGTATTCCTTGAGCTTGGCTCCGTCGACAGCGATGGTTTCTAAATTCTCAGGAATCTGAAAACGTGCGATAGCGCCGTCGTAGCGTTGGTTTTCGATCGATAATAGATACCGCGCCTCTGCTGGTAGTGCGACACCACGACCCATGAGGAGATTTTCGACGGCAGCACATCGGTAATCGTTGCGAACGGTTTGTTCTAAAATTCCTTGTTGAAATGCATCACGACTAAACTCTTCGATGCAGTCGTTGTACCGGTTGGCATCAAATTTCCCCTGCGCGTCTTGAAATGCGGGGTAACGTTCAACAAACTGTTCAATCTGGGTTTTATTGGGCTCGGGAATGCCGAGTTGATCCGCGAGCTTTAGCTCGACTAACCGTGTAAACAGCGCAAACTCGCGCATCTGGGGAAGCCACAAAAAAATCTGTCGTAATTGCGTACTTAGCTCTGTTTCACGTTGCCACTGTGAGAGTGTCTGTCGAGATCCGAGATCAATACCGCAAAACTTTTGGTGCCACTGCCGCCCACGACCGATACCGGGCGAAGAACCAACCGTAAAAACAAAACTAACGACGACGGCGACAAGAAGAAGGCCAAACAACCACCGTTTTTGCAAAATCCTTCCGAGGGACGAAATCATAACTTCAGGCGCTCGACGATAAAATCTCTAGAAATTTTTCAAGCTTAACTCTTTTGCGTTTCGGGTGTTGGGGCGTTGCCTTTGAAGTAGTGAAAAATTTCGAATTGATCGCTGAGTATGTCAGAGGCCGGACTCGTAGCGTATTCATCTCGATCCTTCAAAACCTCGATAGCGAGCTTGTAGAGGCCTTCGTGGTCTGCATTCCCCGGACAAA
>CAMWJR010000079.1 GCA_947174645.1 uncultured Verrucomicrobiota bacterium
ATTTTAAGACTACATACATAACATGAACAGCATGTCGAGGTTGAGTGAAGTTAGGCAATCTAATGCAACTTCATATGCAGATATGAAGGCCCAAGAGGTAAAAAAAGTTGGCCTTCCACCTTTACGCCAAGAGATGGAGATGTCACCACTCGAACACGCACAAACCAAGGATCAGGACTTTTTTGCCGTTAATAACCCGGCAGCGCTACAGTTAGATGCCAATGTCGCGGCAAAGCAGTTGATCGGCCTTGACGGGTTACCGGAATAGGTACTTTTAATTGCGCATTGCCTTTACGGGGGATCCGGCATAGTTGGAGTATATGTACGAGATCGTCGAGCGCGAGGAGCTCCACATTTTTGAAGATCTTTCCGTGGTCCATGTGTGTTGTTCCGGGACGTGGGCATTGCGCAGCCATGTCGAGGATTTACAAGAACTCGGCGATTTAAAATCCATCAAACAAATCATTCTAGACGCCGGCAAAATGGAGAAATTGAGTTCGGCGTTTTTGATATTTTTACAACATCTCCAGCAATTATCGCAAAAAGCCAAAATTCCATTGGTGACAACAAATCTGCCGAGTGGAGCGCAAAGGATTTTTGACCTTCAGCAAGCACAGCTACCGCAGCAGGTGAAAAAGCCAACACCAGATAATTTTTTTTACCAGGTAGGCGTAGTGGTTATTGCGCAGAGCCGAACGTTTTATCAAGCGCTAAAGTTTTTCGGCCAGGTTCTAACCGCTATCAGCCGTGCTGTGGTTCGTCCCTCACGCCGTATCTGGGCACGTGTGATCCCATTTTTTCAGTCAACAGGTGTTGAAGCGCTGCCGGTGGTAACACTGATCAGTGCACTTGTGGGGCTGATTATGGCGTTTGTGAGCGTCGTGCAGCTTGAGCGCTTTGGGGCGAGCATCTATGTTGCTGATCTCGTTGCTCTAGCGATGACGCGTGAAATGGGGTGCTTGATGATCGGTGTGATTATCGCTGGTCGAACGGGGGCTGCTTTTGCCGCAACCATTGGGAGTATGCAAGTCAACGAGGAGCTCGATGCGCTGCAGACCTTTGGTATCGATCGAATTTCGTACCTCGTGTTACCACGAGTTGTCGCTTTGGCCCTGATGATGCCGCTACTTTGCATTTTCGCAGATGTGATTGGGATTTTAGGTGGGATGTTTTCAGCGCTACCATTTATTCCCGGAAGCATGACACAGTACCTGGCTGAGACAAAAAAAGCCCTTGGCATGGGTGATATTTTGTTAGGCTTGATTAAGAGTTTCTGTTTCGGGGGAATCATTGCCGGAATTGGTTGTTTTCAAGGCGCATGTTGTGGGCGTAATGCGACGGCGGTCGGACAGGCTTCGACGACAGCCGTTGTCCAAGGAATTACCTGGATTATTGTTGCCGATGCGATCTTTGCCTTAATAACGACAACGCTAGGGATTTAACAGGCGTTCAGCGTGTGGTCATGCAGCCAGTATGATTGATCCAGCAGTTGTGCAAATGCCAGGTTGTGGGTAACCAGCAGTAGTGCCGCATGGTTTTCCCAGCAGAGGTCGCGAAGCAGTGTAATAACGTTTTGAGCGTTAGCTTTATCGAGGTTTCCCGTCGGTTCATCGGCAATTAATATCTGAGGATTAGTGATGAGAGCCCGAGCGATGGCAGTACGTTGGCGTTCTCCGCCGGAGAGATGTGCGGGAATTTGGTTTGCGCAATGAGCGATCCCCAGTTGCTCAAGAAATTGTTGGCTCCGGATTTTATCAATCTTTTCAATCTGACCTTTGAGAATACGCAGGGCAAAAAGTACATTTTCCAAAACTGTGAGCTCGGGAATAAGGTTCGCGCTTTGAAAAACGAAACTCATAAATCCACGCCGTAAAAACGCTTTTTGATTGATGGAATCGCGATCAATTGGGCGATTTTTCCAAAAAATATGACCGCTCGAGGGGCGTTCAAGCCCACCGATGAGATGAAGTAATGTTGATTTTCCTGATCCCGACTCACCTGTAATGCTCACGGAAATTTCAGGTACAATCTTCAACGAGACAGACTGCAACACCGTGAAACTTCCCTTCCCCTGAAAGGGGAATTGTTTTGAGACATCTCGAAGTTCAACAAGGGCGTCCACGCAAAAGTGGCTGCTTGACCAGGATTCGAACCTAGACAAACTGAACCAAAATCAGTTGTGCTACCATTACACCATCAAGCAACGACTTCCCAGCAGAAGAAAAACCTCTGCCAAAGCAAGCTCGGAATTTGTCCTAATACCGTTGCTGTTGCGTCGGAATTTTAAAAGGATTTTCCTTGAGCCAATCGGTATCAAAGTCGACTGTAGGGAGATCCTTCCCTAAATTATCAATCAAGTACTTTTCATTATCCCAGTCGGACAACGCGAGATCTTGTAGAATTTCTAGAATTTCTATCGCGGATGGGCGGTCTTGGGGATTAATAGAGGTAATTCGCAATAGTAATTTCGTGATTACGTACAAAACATGTGGTGGATAATTTTTATGAATTTCTCCATTCGGTCCAGGTTGTCCCATTCTGTTGTTCAGGGAATTTAACAGATTTTCGAAAAACTGCGTACGAAGATTATGGCGGTCATTACGGAAACCATGATCGGCAAGATACCTAATATAAACTGGAAGTTTGGCCCTTGTCTCATTTCTTTTGAGTTCCAATATATCTTCTGTGGTTTGCAAAAGTTTTGCCTTCGCGTTTTTACGCCCCGATATAGTCTTGTCTTGAGCGTTTCTTACGTAAAAATACTGGCGAGCTGCATCGACACCTGCCTGCCCAAACAAACAACTTAAAATAATCACAGCAGAACAATAAATATCGTAAGCGGGCTGTGCTTTATGCATTTCTGGGATCCCTAATAGATGAGCGTAAACTGTTTCCGGGGCACCGTTGCTGCTGTGTACGTAGATTTCCTGACCGAAATGAGATAAACCACCAAGATCGATAAGCTTGAGAATATTGTATATTGTTAAAATTATGTTTTCTATTTTAATATCGCAATGTACGAAACC
>CAMWJR010000080.1 GCA_947174645.1 uncultured Verrucomicrobiota bacterium
GGGGACCGGTTTAGCGGTTTTAGAAGTTTTTGAGGATCATCGAATCGCACTGGTCTATTCCCAAACCTTAAAAATCCCTGCAAAAGAGAATTTGCTGTCCTGTACAGGGAAAATTCATCAAGGAGTGGCGGAGATTCTTAATAAGTACCAGCCCGATGTATGCGCGGCGGAGCAGACGATTTATGTCCAGAACTTCCAAACGGCGCAGATAATGGGAATTGCACGTGGAGCGATTTTGTCGGCCGTTGCGCTTGCCGGGAAGCCGCTCTATGAATACGCGCCGCTGCGGATTAAGCAGGCTGTGTGTGGGTACGGTCGGGCCTCGAAGGAACAGGTGTCGCGGATGGTACAGGGGATTTTGAAAACCCCGCTTAAAGTTGGGTTTGATGAGACCGATGCCGCTGCCGCCGCACTCTGTTGTCTGTGGAATATCGGGACGTCTGTGTCTTAAAAGGAGCGGTCCTAGACCGCTCCCGTTATAACTCTGGCGGCACCGACTCGGCTTCCCGCGCCTCACTCAAATTTGATAGAACGTGGTTTATGGACCCACGAGTTTCGGTTGAGGACTCCTGGAATTGCGGTGTTCCTGTACCCAGAAAATTGCGTTGGACTGGGCCAAAAATGTGGCTGACGACAACATCAATGCGTCCGAGATTGCTAATCCCGATTTCGTGCTTTAGGACTTGTGCGATGGCCTGTTGAATGTGGAGGCTGACGGGCTGCGCATCATGAGGACACGAAAGTGTGACCTTAATCCGAATTTTTCGGAAACGCGAAACACAGTCGACGCGGGCATTGGCCTGGGGGACAACCTGCCGACAAATTTTTTTGATAAAATTCTTGAGCGCCGACTGCTTGAGGTAAACAATCCCGTGGTTATCAGTGTGAATCCGAAGGACTGTTGCGCGACGGAAACCCAATAGCCGTAAAATGAAAAACAAGAGATGGATCGCGAAAGTCGCTATGGCAAGGATTGCAAGCCACTTAAAAATGGGGTGATCTGTAATGTTCTGAGCGAGCGCTTTCCACCACTCTAAACTCCATAAGCCGGAAAAAAAGTTTCCGATCGCTTCCATGGGCTCTTTAGGATAGACGATTTTTCAAAAAGAAAATAAAAAAGATCAAAAATATAAAAGAAGTCCCGGTTAACCGAGGCAAGAGTTTTACGGGATCATCATGCCGTGTGCGACCTTTTTGACAATCTCGGTATTGGTAAGGTAGCGAAGAATTGCGAGACCGAAAGGGATTCCCGCTGCTGGACCACAACCGGTAATAATGTTGCCATCAGTGACTACGAGTTCGTGGAGGCGTGCGTGAGGTGTGAGCTCTTCCATGGAAAAGTGCGCCGTGTAGCGGTGTTTCTCTAAAATGCCAAGATCATATAATAAGATCGGAGCCGCACAAATCGCAGCAACAAGGTGGCTTGCCTGATAGTATTGTTGGATGAGCCCTGAGACCACGGGATTATGGCGCCATTGGAGTACCCCAGGGCCACCCGGAATAATCAACGCGTCGAAAAGCGCTTGAGATTTTCCGGTTCGAAGATCCTCGATCGATGTCTCTGCCTTGAGCGCTAGTTGATGCGCACCAGTCACCGTTGGCGCGGCAAGCGAGGCGGTCATCACCTCAACTCCACCACGCCGTAAGACATCGACGGTACTGATGGCTTCAATCTCCTCAAAACCGTCAAATAGTAATACACATGCGGTACTCATCGTTCTTGAAGTTTTCCCATTTTAACCAATCCAGCCCTTAGATGAAGGGTTTCCTTCGTTCCATCATATCCGATCGAAATTTTGAATCGTTACCAGTACTGATACAGCAATATCAGACCGCCTCAGCGAGTTCGGGGCGGAGAAATGCGATCTCTCGGCCGCTGCTGGAGTCGAGTTCATTCCAGTGACGGAGGCGGAGTTCGATCACCGCCATACCGGCATTGGGAAAGTCCTTGTAATCCCCATCCGTAATGGATTCGAGGAGTTTGGTAACTCCTTCATTGTGGGCAATAATCATGACCGAATTCTTTTCATCCGGTAAAAGTTGCAGAATTTCGCGGATTTTTTCGAGATCCGCGGTGTAGAGTTCTTCACGGATATCGATAACATTCACCAATAGCCCAAAGACCTCACGGATATGTTTGGCGGTATCGATGGCCCGCCGTGCGCCGCTGGTTAAGATGATACTCGGTCGCATCCCACGAGCGACCATTTGCGTTCCAATTGACGCGAGTTCTCGTTTACCCTGCTCATCCAATTCCCGCTCACGGTCGATCGCGCCGACCGCCGCGTGAGCATTCCTTACGATATAGAGTCGTTTCATATTCTTATTCCCATACCATCGCCCATCAGGGCATAGAGTTCAATTCCGGTAACGGAATTTTCACAAAGATCATCCGCGAAACGTATCTTATTTTTTTGAAAAATGGTTATAACCGTCGAGCCTCCAAAGCTAAAAAATCCCTTTTCTTCCCCTTTATAATAGATGCGGCCGACCTCTGCGGTTTGGGTAATACTTCCGACGCATGTGGCACCGACTTCGACCATAACGAACGGACCGAGATCTTCCGATTGGAGCACCGAAACGATCCGCTTATTTTCGCATAAAATCGCAATTCGTTCTCGGGTCGCGATTGGGTTTACCGACTTGTAGTCCCCCTTGATCAAATAGATACGCTGAATACGGGCGTTACACGGAAAGTGGAAGCGGTGATAATCGACCGGCGCTAACCGGGAAATCACCATAACGCCATCCTTAAATTTCTGGGCGAGTTTTTCGTTTTGGAGGAGGGTTTTGAGGTTGAGTTGCTGGCCCTTAACAAAAAAGCTCGGAAGTTTCGCCAAATTCGGGATATAGAGGTGCCGCCCCTCGGCGGGGAATCCGACTATTTGTGGTCCTACGGCAGTGGGCATAGCATTGGATTTTAGTT
>CAMWJR010000081.1 GCA_947174645.1 uncultured Verrucomicrobiota bacterium
GAACATTCATTGAGTCTGTATGCAAAAGTCCGACGGAATTTTCCATCAGCCTCTCGGAATTTGTATTCAAAAATCAGACAACGTCCTTAGTAACCACCAACGTTTAATTCCATCCCGTTATTGACATACATTTCCGGCATCACCTCATCAGGCCATGGCTCGTCATCGGACTCATTCACGGGTTCTGCTGTAAATTTCGACGCATGCGGATCGTTCTTTGTAAATGCGGATTGTGGTTGATAATCCTGCCTAAATTTCGAGGATCCTAAGAATATGCCTTCATTGCCGTACCCTTGGGACCTCATCATTGTCGGCCGATAACCGGAATGACGTTGACGGCTACCGGGATGGTTGGATATTTTTCGAATACCAACCTTCCGCGGAGTATTCTTTGCGGGAACAACTGGATCACGACGGACCTGTTGCACCGGGACGGATGTTCTAATCGCAGGAACTTCTAATGCCATGGCTCCATCATTATCCATTATCGCAGGCGTCTCTTCCATGAATTCAGGCTCCGAGTAATCCACAGGTGTCGCATTATACTGATCATCATTCGAAACTATCGGCTGCAATTTCTGCTTTCTCTGATCCCTGTGCATGGCACGTCTCTTGAATGATTGAATTCCTGATAATCTATGACCCAGAGGGCCGGAAGCGTTATGCGCTTGTTGAATTGCTGCATTACTCACAGGCATCTCTACGACGGTTTTCGCAAGGGGATCTCCCATGCCTAACTGTCCAACGGCTACGGGTATGGTCAGTTCTGGAGTGCCTTTAGTTTCCTGTGAAATGAGCATTTTACCAACAACTGGAACATTTTTTCTGAAAGCGTTTTTCGAGGTAGCGCCCAGTAATCGCATCGCCTTCCGGAAGCGCCACCCTGTTGTTGGCGCTATCGCTCCTTCCCAATTTTCCCAGGATTGTGCATTGAAAATATTCGGGAATTGCGGTGGCAATGCAAAATCTTTTTCGCACACGACTTGGTAGACTTCCTTCGATGTATCGTCGATGATGTAAAAAAGTGTATTCAATTCCAAAAGCGCATTAATCGGACATTTTTCACCAAGAATAGAACACACTTTTCGATCATAGATTCCACTGGCCCTAGTTACTTCCGGTATTACACGTCTATGCTTTGAATCGTACTGGAAGGAGTAGAGCTTTTGAAAAAAATTCGGACACATGAAACGCCCTGAGGTAACCACCAAACAGCACACATTTCTGGCAGTCCAGATAGCGAGCTGAGCAGCTGCTTCTTGGGGATACTGTGCAAGCCCTTGCTTCCAACCCTCGGGCAGCGTGATGGCTGCGTCATATAAATAAATACGATCACTCATCCATGCCGCCCTTCTCATTTGATTAGAGTCATGCGATAATTCTTTTGCCTTTACGCCAGAAAGTGCAATTGCCGCTTTTGCGTGAACAATGAGAAGCTTTTCTAACTCGGAATCCCCTGAAGGATAGAGAACTTTCGGCATTTTTCGTGCCCACTCACCAAGTCCAACGAGACGCGCTATTTTTAGTGCGGTTAAAACAGGAGCTAGTGTCGGTGCTAATTTATCAATAACGGGTGCTACTTTGTCGCCAACCCATGTCAAATTTTCACTAACTTTTCCCAAATTTTCAGTAACACCGTTTAATACCCCTTCGGCTTGTACCAATTTTTCAGCAATTGGCTTTAGCGTTTCTGTGGCCGCATCTGTCTTACTCATGGACCATTTCATGCCAGGGAACCAACTTACCGGTTTTAAAATTTTTGATGTAGTAAAATCTGTTGCATTCATTGTTCCCTCAACAAGACCTTTTACTTTACCGATGGGTTTTTTCAATTCATCAACCCTCTTCATCATGTCTCCTATCTTTTCTTGATACCAGGGGATGTTTTCGACTACACTTTTGGTTTTTTCGAATATCTCCGGTGTATATGGCGCAGCAAGTAAAGATCCCTTGATCCCCATTTTTACAGTACCCGCACCTACATCAGCTACAGTCGAAGCTACGGACTCTGTTGCTTGCTTAACGCCCTTGCCTCGGTGTCGCCATCTTGCGGATTTTTGAATCCAGGCTCCAAACTTATCTTTGGTAAAAACGTTCTCAAATCTGCCATGTTCGTCTTTATTCACCGCTATATAAACCTCGTCCTTCTCCTTATTAATTTTATTAGCCGCACGGTTAATCACGTAAAGAATGACTCCCGAGGGCTTTTTTAATTCTCCATTGTGGAAAAGTGCCTTGGCCTCTGTGTCACGAATAGGCATCCTTCCTGCGAAAAGGTTGCTCATTTTTTTGATAACCTTGTTATCATTTGTGCTCAAACGTTCCGCATGTACTGGATTTTCACTAGAACGATAAAGCGTCTTAAAGAAATTTGGGTACATCGAGGAAGAAATCGCCGACCCATTGGTAATTTCAAGACAATAAACATTGGCTCCACCACACCATGAAGCAATCCCATCAATAAAAAGCTGTGGGTTAGTACAAATCTTTATGCTTTGTTCTTTAGGAACGGAGGCAAGGTCAAGCCAGTCATTGATTTTCTCTAGTTCCTCTAGTGCCTGTTTGGACTGCCACTGCGAGTTAATAAGGGAGCCATATCGTGAAAAGACATCACATAATTTCGCATGCGTCATCCCCAATTCTCCGCGTATGGAACTTGAATTCTCAACATGAGTTGTCACGGCGTCAAAACCTGATTTCTCTGGTGCAATCGTGAGTCCCATGCCCTGAAAATTGCTTTCGTCACTCATCGGCACCATATCGGGCGGCATTTCAATTGTATGCGCTTGCACAGAAACGCCACTTGTGACCCATAAAACGGTACACAAAAGGCTTTTTGTAATCCAAATATACGATTTCCCTTCCATCTGTCTGTTATTCACATCTGGGAGCCGACGA
>CAMWJR010000082.1 GCA_947174645.1 uncultured Verrucomicrobiota bacterium
TGATGACGATATTGAAGGTATTGTGAACGAATCTGATGATGACGACGATTTCGACTGGCTCGACGACGACTGGGACGATTTCGACTTCTAATATGGGATGACACATGGACAATTTTTTAGATAAACTCCTCGCATCGGTAGCACCGGATTTACCAGAAGCAATCGCAGGGCTTCACGTCGACAAAAAAATCGAACTACTTGCGGAAAAGCTAAACGCGGACGTTAATGGCGCGTACGAGTGGTTATCCAATGCGACGCAGATGCCATTTCAGCCCAAATTCACCGTCTCGCAAGGTGTTACATCAATTTTGCCCGAAAAGCTCATTTTAGAATACTCTTGCCTGCCGATTGACCTAGGGGAAGGTCAAAAACAGGGGCTCGTTTTTGGCTGGCCCCCGGATGGGAATATGAAGAAGTGGATCAAAGCTTCTTCAACAAAAGATTTTCAGTACTGCCTCGGGCCAGCTGCTGACATCCGAAAGTTCATTAACGAGCGCTTCGGTGTCGGTGCGGGAAGCTTTTTAGATGGTGCTGCCGATGGCGTTGGGCTTGTCGAAAAGAAAGAAGTTGAACAGGAGGACGAAGATGCGGTCGTGATCAAGTTCGTCAATGAGCTGATTAAGCAGGCATTACGCGATCGTGCGACTGATATCCACTTCGAGCCACAAAAAAACTCCTTACAGATTCGCTATCGGATTGATGGCGCACTGGTTCCTGTCAGCTTACCGCCAAATCTCGTGCTTTTTCAGTCGGCGATTATCTCGCGGTTGAAGATCATGGCGAAGCTCAATATTTCGGAAAAACGCCGTCCACAAGATGGACGTATCGCGTTTCGCTCCGGAGACACATCGATTGATATCCGTGTTTCAACGCTCCCAATTACCCACGGCGAGAGCATTAGTTTGCGCCTACTCAATCTCGGCGAAGCACCGGTACAACTCGAAAAAATGGGCCTTGGAGAAAAGGAATTCGACCAAGTCGTTAACGCAATTACCCGTCCTCACGGGATTGTCTTGGTAACCGGTCCTACGGGATCTGGAAAATCGACCATGTTAAACGCGTGCATCCGAAAGATCGAAGACCCGGAAATCCGCATTATTACGGTCGAGGACCCGGTCGAATACGAAATCGCGGGTATTAACCAGTGTCAGGTTCAGTCCGATATTGGAATGACGTTTGCGAGCGCGTTGCGTTCGATCTTACGTCAGGACCCCGATGTCGTGATGATCGGTGAGATTCGCGATAGTGAGACCGCTGACATCGCGATCCGCGCTTCGATTACGGGACACCTCGTCTTAAGTACCCTTCATACGAATGACGCGGCGGGTGCGGTTTCCCGTCTTTGCGATATGGGTCTAGAACCTTTTCTCCTGGCCTCTTCGCTACAGCTTGTTATCGCACAGCGTCTTGTTCGGCGGATTTGTCCACACTGTGCCACCAAGGCCAACTACACACCAGAACAACTCGACTACGCACTTCGCGCGCTTCGCGTCCATAATCACAAAGATGAACTTCAGTTTTTGGACAAAATTATGGTCGGTAAAGGATGTGACAAGTGTAAGAACGGGTTCAAGGGTCGGCTCGCGGTCCATGAAATTCTAGTCATCAGCGACAAAATCCAGCAGTGTATTATCAAAAACGCCCCGGCGAGAGAGATTCGACGAATCGCGATCTCAGAAGGGATGCGAACACTCCAAGAATGTGCCTGGGATCACGTCAAAAAAGGCGAGACGACGCTCGACGAGGTTATGCAATTTGCCGATAAAAACAATATGGACGACGAGGAATCGTAAAAAATTTCGCTTTCGTTTTCGATTTTTTTTATTAGAGTTCCGCCGGTATGGATTTGCGCTTAGAAGCGGCCGTAACGGCGGGATTTTTATTACCAGAGGCGGCAAAAAATTGTGAAGCCTGGTTGCACGATCTCCCTGAGTGGGGGCAACAATCCGTCGAAGAGTGTATCGTCCAAAAGCGCTGGGATGAGCTCAATAACCGCTTTTTTCAAAACCTCGCCTTTGGGACGGGTGGGATGCGCAGTCGTACGATTGCGGAATGCGTGACTAAGGCTGAACAGGGCACCGGATCTACTTTTGGCGCACCAGAACATGCCGCCGTTGGTAGCGCATATCTGAACGATTTTAATATTGCTCGAGCGACGATTGCCCTCTTTCGGTACTGTAAAACGCAGGATACGAATGGCCTCCGACTCGTCATTGCGCATGATGTGCGCCACTTTTCAGAAAAGTTTGCACAGATTACGGCGCGCATTTGGAATCTCTTAGGGGGAAAAGCACTACTTTTTGAAGGTCCTCGATCGACGCCACAGCTCAGCTTCTCCGTCAGAAAATACCGCGCGATTGCGGGTATTGTGATTACGGCGAGCCATAATCCTGCCCATGACAACGGTTATAAGGTATATTTTCGCGATGGCGCACAGGTCGTTGATCCCCATGCCTCAGCAATTATTGAGAATTTCAAAAAAATCTCGCTACGGGAAGCTGTCGAAGTTCTAACGACGATCGAACGTCAACCGGTTGCACTTCAATATTTTGACGCCGAAGCCGATCGCGCCTACATCCAGGAGCTTAAAACAAACCTTTTCGAGCCGGAAACCTTTAAAAAAACACCGGGCGAGGTCGTCTTTACCCCCATTCATGGTACAGGGGATATT
>CAMWJR010000083.1 GCA_947174645.1 uncultured Verrucomicrobiota bacterium
CGCTCGATGTCCGTAATCATACGAAATATTGTAAAAATTTTACATTAAAATCAATTCTTTTGCACCTATACGCCACGGATTAAAAAATAAATTCGTCAAAAGTTTTCTTTTTAAAAAAGATGGTTTGCGTGAATGAGCGCATTGAATTTGATCGCCAATTTTTCAATCAATCTCCCGTACTCATCGGTATTGACGAAGCGGGGCGTGGTCCTTTAGCAGGACCCGTTGTTGTATGCGGCGCCTCCATCCACAAAGACCATTTTAATGATATTGCGCATTTAGACTGGATCGATAATATCAATGACTCCAAAAAGCTATCACCTCAGAAACGCGAAGGGCTGTTTGAGAAACTCCTAGAATTACGAAAACAACATATTTTAGACTTCATTACCTGTGGAATCGATGCTGTAACCATCGATCGCATCAATATTTTAGCAGCAACCACTCAGGGGATGATTCGCGTCATCGAACGTTTGTTTACAAAAAACAAAGCCGAGGAAATTCTCATTGATGGCAATCCCGTTAAAAACTTTCCCTTTCCCCATCGAGGCATCATTGGTGGCGATGGAAAGAGTGCCTGTATCGCTATGGCTTCTATCATCGCTAAAGTCACACGAGATCGTATGATGACGGCTTTCGATCGGAAATATTCCGTATACAATTTTGCCCAACACAAAGGTTATGGAACGGCGGCCCACATACAGGCTATTCGAACATACGGCCTGTCACCAATCCATCGTCAAACGTTTTGCAGAAAATTTTTAGCATAAAATACACGATCAAGGCACAACCCATGCGCGGGCGCAGTAACGATTTTCTCGCGTCGTTCTTTTTTCTCTAGGCAATCCCATACATAATCGGCCGTCAATGCGCCACGCCCCACTTGAAGTAAGGTTCCTGCAATCGTCCGAACCATTTTATACAAAAAACCGCTTCCTTCGACTATGAGCTGTAACTTTTTGCCTTCTTGCTGAAATTCAAGGCGATAAAGCGTTTTTTCGGGATTGATGGTCTTTCCATCGTGATGAGTAGCGGCCAGAGCCGTAAAATCGTGTGTTCCTAAAAATCGTTGCGCTAATTGCTCGGTGGCCACAAGGTCCATGGAACGGTCGCCGACAGACCAACAATAACGCGTTTCGAAGGGCGACGCCTGGCCAAGGTAAAATCGGTAAACATAGCGCTTTCGGAGGGCTGAAAATCGGGCATGAAAGGACACATTGACCCCTGCGATAGAGGTAATCTGAATATCCCGTCGTAGACTGGCTGAAAGTGCGCTTAATAGCTTTTGAGAGCCGTGACTCCAGTCCGCATCGAAATGAAATACCTGGCCACGTGCGTGAACGCCCGCATCGGTTCGCCCGGCACCATGAACCCGAATCGGCCTTTTGAAAATCGCACCTAACCGCGCTTCGATTGTATCCTGAACAGTATTGCCACCGACCTGACTCTGCCAGCCCTCAAAATCAGTTCCATCATACGCACAAGTACAGCGCCAACGCATGAATTTTCAATGGGAAATTCCCCAGCGCTTCGTGAACGGATAGAGGATAAAGACCGCCCTCCCGACGACCTCCTTTTCCGGAACAAATCCCCAGTAACGGCTGTCAGAACTCTCAGGCGAATTATCCCCCATTGCGAAAAAACAGTGGTCATCGACGTATACGCTCTGATCCTCACTTAGGAGCCCGACATTTGTATATCCCGGATAACCATTGCGTTGTTGGTTGTCGAAAGCAAATGCCTTCGCGCCCTCAATCGGCTTCCCATTGCGCCATAATTCCGGCGATCTCACTTCGAGTTGATCACCGGGGACTCCGGCTAGACGCTTAATAAAATACTTATCCTCGCCATGCAACCCTTTGATATCACGGGTCCGAAAAACAAATGGATCACCCACTTTCGGTCGGGTGAAGTGATAGCAAAATTTGTTCACGAACAGCATATCTCCCGATAAAATATCGAAGTTCAAGACCGGCTCGCCCTCCTTCTTTTCGATGCCCGTATTGAGATAAAATACGCGCTTGCCGTGTTCGTTATAACGGTGTAGCCGATGATGAGATCGCTGCTCTAAAACCTCTATCCAAGAGTGTTTTCCAGGAAAGAATGCCTCCAGGACGACATCGTCGACGTTAAATTCCAACGGTACTTGGAGCGTTACTGGCTGATCACCCACACGAAACGTGTACTCACGCTTTTTCGAAGGAATGACGCCTAAAATTGGCGCATCCACTACCCGATAACAAAGGTTACCGCCGTAAGGTCCCATTTGGTCTCTGTGCAGGGCAACCGGTACAAAAATATCCCCCACTGTCGGCGCATTGATTTGGTAATGCGATGCGCCGTAAAGTACCCAACGCTTCAGACGCTCGCTCCAATTTTGAGTACTTTTGGTGAATTCATACTGCATACCGGCATAGGTCGGGTACATCGAATTCGTCGGGATTTCAAAAGGTTGAAAGAAAAACGTACGGATCGCTAGCGCTAGGATTGCTGCGAACAAAAAGACCTCCACATTTTCCACGAGACCAGTCATGGGATAGATATCGCCACCGATATCGGCAAAAATTTTTTCGACCTCCGTAAACTTCTCTGTCGCTGAAGGCATGGGCAAAATGGCGGCCTCTCCAATCAATTTTTTGGCACGCAGCAGCGCACTCCATTGG
>CAMWJR010000084.1 GCA_947174645.1 uncultured Verrucomicrobiota bacterium
TCCTTAGGAGGCGTCTGCACAAAAATAGAATCAAGGCTCATCGCATCGAGTTTCTGTAGGCAATCAAAAACATGGCTCGCGATCTCGACAAGATCCCCTGTCTCGCTTAAACAAAAGAATTGCTGCTTCAGTTGGACACTGTTTTCTAGAACAATCGCCCGAGAAAAATGCTCCATTTCTGAACGAGTGCAACAAACGATCGCCACACGCGACCCCTGGTTCTGCTTTAAAAGAGCCTTCAGTTCTCCTGGATTTTGAAATAACCGGAGGCGTGTCCTTGGACTGTAGTGTCGTGTCAACATTCCCGGTGCCGAGGGATCGGTCGTCGCGATTGTTTTGTAGGGGGTAACCGGCTCTCCTAAAACATCGGTAATCATCTCAGCGGTTACCGCTCCCGGGCGAAGAATTGCCAATTTTTGGGACGACAAATCGAGAATCGTCGATTCTACACCCACCGAACAGGAACCGCCATCGAGGATGTATTTTATTTTATCTCCCAGAGACTGTTGAACATGTTCCGCTCTCGTCGGACTAACATAACCGAAGGGATTCGCGCTGGGAGCTGCTAACGGTCCCGCCCTGCGGAGAACTTCTCGAAAAACAGGATGCGCCGGAATACGGACCGCAACGGTCTTTTTACCTGCAGTAATGATATCCGAAACGCTCTTTTTTTTTCGCAACACAAACGTTAGGGGTCCCGGACAAAAGGCGCCCGTCAGAACCTGCAACTTCGAAAAAACATCCTGGGAAACCTCAACAAGTTCCAAGAGGGACGATAAACCCAAAACATGGACAATCAGCGGATCAAATAAGGGCCGCCCCTTAACCCCAAAAATCTTTTTTAGGGCTGCATCATCACCAACAATTGCGGCGAGACCATAAACTGTCTCCGTTGGCAGAGCGACAACATCCCCAAATGCCAGCGCCTCCGAGACCTTCGCGAACGAGGTTTCGCTAGGTGACAAAATTTCCGCCATCGGTTACTTCATGAGCAGCATACAGCGCGCGCGCTTGATCATACGAGCAATGTGGCGCTGTTGGCGGGCACTTAACCCGGTATACTTGCGCGGCAAAATCCGCCCCGTACCGGTAACGTACTGCGACAATGCCTCGACGTTGTTCCAATCGAGACTGAGCGGCGAAGGGGTCGATGTCTTTTTTTCCTCTGAGGACTCCATGGTGCGCTATCCAACCGTCTTTTAATCGAAATGCAAGCGCATTTTAAGAAGCTGCGTTTTGGCGTTCGCGGGCTGCCGTCTGCGAGGTCTGTCGCCAGTTTAGGATAAAGAAAAAAGATCCAATGACTGCAGAGACAGCGAAAAATAAAAACACTGCATCCCAGCCCTGAGTTTCTGCAATGCGCCCGATTTCATAAGAAGCAAACGCGCCCCCCAGATACCCAAATGTCCCAGTTAATCCGTTTGCCGCAGCCGCTGCGCGTTTCGAAACTGATTCCGCACCGGAGATTCCCACTAATACCTGCGGACCACAAACAAAAAATCCAATCAGAAAGAGAAATGCCGAATTAAGGGCGTAGGAATTTCCGGGGATCGTTCGGAATAGGAAAAGCAATACGATGAGCCCAACCATAAAATAAAACGCTGCTGCATTGCGTCGTCCTTCAAATACTTTGTCAGAAATCCAACCGGCAACCATGCCTCCAAAAGCTCCCGCTAACTCAAATCCCGCGGACTGAATGCCCGAAATGATCACCGTCGCGCCCTTCGCTTCCCGCAAAAAGGTCGGCGCCCACACCAAAAATCCCATACGTACGATGTAGACACAGAAATTTGCCGCACAGGCACACCATAACATCTTGTTCGGTAAAATGTGCTCTAGGAAAATTTCCCGGAATGTCACGCGTTCACCAGCCGCATGCCAACTTTCACGGATAAGTCCCTCTTTAACTTCGATCGACGGCAATCCCAACGACTCTGGTGTATCCCGTAGGCGCTCAAATAAAATCCCGGCCAGGACTAATGCCACTAATGCTGGAATAATAAAGACCGAACGCCAACCGAGGGTTTCCAGTAACCAACCACCGCCAATGAGAATCGTCATGCCACCCAACTGGTGAGACGCATTCACAAGCCCCCACCGCGTACCTAACTCTTTCGGAGAATACCAATAGCGCATAAGCCTGGAAACTGGAGGCCAACCCATCGATTGAAACATCGCACTCGCCACGTAAAGTATTTCAAGAGCAAGGAGTGAATGCGAAAGGCCGATACACAACGTACATAACGCCGCTCCTAATAGCCCAAACGTCATGAAGTAACGTGCATTCGAACGGTCACAAAGCGCCCCGCTAACAAACTTTCCCAGGCCGTAAACCAGCATGTTACAGGAAAACAATACGCCGAGCTCGGATTTGGTCCGCCCAAACTCTTGAAGCATCTCCGGCGCCGCAATATTCAAATTTTGACGTACAATGTAGAATGACGCATATCCAAGAATCAGCGCATAAAGGATACGACCGCGCCAGTAACGATAAGCACGGTCGACGTACATCTTGTGAACGCCGTAATTCCGAGTTTTATCGAATTTCGCTGTAGCCCAACGCATAAGTGTGTTCTTAAT
>CAMWJR010000085.1 GCA_947174645.1 uncultured Verrucomicrobiota bacterium
CTCGTGGGATCTGTATACTTTTCCGCATCGGTGAGTGCCCATTTTTCCAGTGCATCGGCCGCCTCTCGGATCTTGTTCATCATCTTTTCCATGTTATCCCCGAGGCGTACGGAAACATCCTCAACCGAGAGCGCTTCATCGTCATCGGCAATCATGTTGGGCAACTGGAATTCGAATGAGATCTGCTGGAATAACTTCAGCTGTTCCAAAAATGTCGACCGACTCACCGAATTAATTTTCCAATCGTAGTAGAATTTTTCCATCTGCGTGAACCACCGGTAGAACGTGTCGACTTGCTTCCTGTTAACGATATTCTCAAAGGTATCATTGAGGTTCTCGAGCTCCTCGATACAGCGCTTAAATACCGTTTGGGTCGCCTCCGGAAGCCCGTCGCTATACTGAGAATCACAGTGTTTTTGGAGCGTCTCCTTGTACCGCTGGATGAAGGCTCGCAGCGAAATCGAATTATACCCTTCTTTCTGCGCCTCCGTCAAATCGTTGTACTGCGACAACGTATTGGTGACCTGGGTCTGCTGCGATAACATGAGATCCCGATCGCGACTGAGATCCCCAAGCGCCTTGGCTATGTTTGTGCGTTTGTTTATCTCGCTTTGGATCGGTGTCACATTGTAACTAACTTCCCCATTTGTCGTATTCTTTTGGACAGTTGCGGCGCCGAGATCCTGTGCTTGATAGGCAAGGTACCGCAGTTTTGCTAGTGCTTCCGCTTTATTCGCAGTCGCTTCCAATCGCTTTTTTTCACCATCCTCAGTTTCAGGACTATTTTTGATTATCTTTTCATAAGTATCGATATCCTTCTTTATTGCTGCAACATTTGTTGCTAAATTATTCCCACAATAAAATGTCGACTGCAATTCCCAAAGCGCACGGAGTATATTTTCCGTCGCCGTTGTGGTGTAGTATTGCGCCGAATGGTAGGTGATCACATAACTATCGGTGCCAACGGTATTGAAATCCATGTACCGGAGCATCGTTTGATTTACGTCCTTTTCAGGCGACAGACGCCACGAATTGGGCGATGAAATGCTGGTAATCGCATTATCGTTATCGGCCAAATTTTGCCAGCCATCGGATTGGTAGTTGTCGTTGATATAGGTCTGAAGATTGATGACCATGTACTCCGCGGCGTAGTCGACGATCGCGTTGTACCACTTCTTCAGGGCGAGAGCGATATTGAGACTCATCGAATCCGATTCTTTAAGGAAGATGTCGACTTTTTGGGCGATCTCTTGGAGAAGTTTGGTGACGCGGTAAAATCCGGCACTTCCCTCTTGATTAGTCAACGCGGCGAGATCGTCCGACTGCTTTGCGACATAGCTCGCGATACTATCTTCACCGATCGTATGAAGGGAGCCAAGGACCATTGAAGCGGTATTCCAGGCAACGGTCGGGATGGTCCCCTGCGTAGGTTCGACAAAGCCGGGATGTTCATCGATCGCCGTCATGAGGGCAAGTTCGGTCTTTCCGGCGCTGGTCTGTCGCACCGGTATGGGCGAAAAGTCATCGGTCGTACCATAGGTCGAGTTGACGCAACGGCTAGGGACCGTCGTCGTATCAATAACGTCATATTCCGCCACGAGCTTGAAAGCTTTACCGAAAACCTGCGTATATTTTTCGGAAGAATTCGTAATGTCGGTCAACGCTCCCGCATAAGCTGTATCTGCCAACGAAGCCGTTGGGGCCGGGAGTTTGCTGAGATTTGAAATCCATTTTCCTTTTTTCAGTGGCTGGGTTACAACACGCAGGAAATCTTCCTTTGTTGCGTCAGAATACTTCGCCTTATAGTTCGTGTAATCCTCGTTAAAGTGGCGTCCGTGGGTATAAGTATAGAGATTTTGGAGGAGCTTATTACGGGTCGCGTTCCCCTTTGTCCAGCCATCGCCATAAGTTGATTGGAGCGACATCAAAGCCCCGTCAACCGTTTTCGAGGCGGGGTTTGTATATTGGATTCTTCCGTCCGTACCGGTTGTCTCCTCTCTCGGGGAAAATCTCGCTCCCGTGTCGTAAGCACTGAGTTGGCCGTTTTTCCACCAATAATAGAGGCTGCCGTTGACGTCGTAACTATCGACGAACTTGATAATAGGATCGATAATTTGTGTCTTAATGTCTCCATAAGCCGCATTGCCTTGGCAACTTTGGAGGTCGCTCAGCATTACCTGATGAGAAACAGGATTTTGGCGCCAATCGCTATGGGCATCTTCCAGTTCGTGAAGCTTGATTAAGAATTCCTTCGCCTGTTTTTGGAAATTCGCCCCCTGGTTTGCCGCTTCTGCATTTTCGTTAACGGTGACCATATCGGCCGACAGGGTATCCAGGGCGCTGTACAAATTCACAGCGTTTCCTGATGTTGCACTTTGGACCTTTGCCTTAGCATCGTCGATAACTTTTTTCGCGACCTCATAAGAATCTGTGATATCCTTAGCCAAAAACTGCCAGCCGGCAGAATTTGCTTTTTTCGCGGTATCATAAGCGGAAACCGCATCGAGAAACTTTTTGACATTTGCATTGTTTGTGGCGTCTCCCAC
>CAMWJR010000086.1 GCA_947174645.1 uncultured Verrucomicrobiota bacterium
TTTACGGCGGTTTTTATACTAACTACCCCCAAAAACCCTTATTCACGGGCACTCCTACACCGCGAATCCCGTTGCCTGTGCGGCTGCCTGCCAATCGTTTGATCTTCTTATGAGACCCGAAACGCTTGCCCGTATTGCCGAAATTGAAGCTTTCCATCGATCTACAAAACTGAAAAACGTACAGAAATGCCGAACGTTAGGCGTAATGACCGCATTTGATCTCCCCTCCCGAGAACTAGCTATGAAGTTATCCAACATGCTTTTCAATCGGGGCATATTTGTGCGTCCCTTAGGCCACACTGTTTATCTTTTACCACCCTACTGCATCACGAAAGAAGAACTCATCTGGGTTTATCACGAACTAACAACCTGTCTCGATCAATTGTAAGGCCGAACATTCCTCATTTGACGTCCGCTTCGCCAACAACACAGTCATACATCATGTGGAATCCGTACTATCTAACGACGATCTTATCGAGCCGGTTTGTGTTTAAAAATCTGTTGCGAGGGAAAGTATCTGGTGAGGAAAATATTCCGAAAACGGGCCCCTTCATTGTCGAAGCGAATCATCTGAGCCATCTCGATCCACCGTTTATCGGGGGTGCTTTCCGCTCGCGCGAACTAATGTTTATGGCCCGGAAAAGCCTCTTTAAGGCTGGATTCTTAAACTTTCTTCTCTCACGCCTCAATGTAATCCCCGTCGATAAGGAGCATCACGGCGATATTCGTGCCATTCGCCAAGCGCTTGCTGCTCTCAAACGAGGGCTCGGACTCGTGATTTTTCCAGAAGGTACACGATCGCTTGATGGTCAATTGGGCAAAGCTCAGGCTGGGTTGGGATTTTTAGCCTGCCAATCGCGGGCACCGGTTATCCCTGTGCGCATTACAGGAACCTTTGAGATTTTAAAGAAAAATACCGTTTGGCCTGACATTTGCCATACGCCTAGCATCACTATAGGTCTCCCCATCCCCTACGAAGCGTACCATCTATTTGAAAAAGATTACCAGCACACTGCCGACTATCTCTTTGAACACATTCGGCAAATCTGATTATGGGCTTGCCTTTCCGTAAAAATCACGAGACTGAGTGGCGTGGGGAACTGTGCAGACAGTTATGTGCATTTTTGCACCCAATTTTTCGAAAAACTCTACCGACGCCGTAAAAATGATCTCGCCATCGTGCGGATGCTCAGCCACCTTTACGCCATTCAAGGAAATCGTCAAAAAAGTTTTCGTATGGATCGGCGGCATGCTCAACTCGATACGCTTGATCCCATTGCGCACTACAATCTCGCGTGTGATTATGCCCTAGACAAAAGGGTTCCCGAGGCGATGCATGCACTTAAAACAGCGATTGCATTGGGTTACAACGACGTTCAGTGGATGCGCGACGATACCGATCTCGATCCTATTCGCCAGGAGCCGACGTTTCGGGCACTGATGAAGCATTCATTTTCGGATGCTACTCAAAAGCAATAAGCCATTGAGATTTTTAAACGATTTTTTAAAAAAAACATCGCCGATTGAGCGGCGGACACTGCTACTTGACCATCCCCGGTTTGTACTTCAGGGGATTCTAGACATCGAATTTAAAAATTACGCCGCCGTTGTTGCGATCAGTGTTTTTTCAATGAGCAACCACGCGAAGGGTTTAATTGCCTCGGCTTCTTACATCGGCATGGCTCTATCGCCGCTCATCCTGGCATTATTTACCACAAAAACGATCGCCCTTGAGACAAATCGTGTCATTGCGCTCCTATTATCATTAGTCGGTATGGCCTTGGTCGTTGCAGCGGTTGCCAACTGCGGACTCGTTTTTTTAATCGCGATCGTTTTCGCGAAAATTCTCTACAAACAGACGCTACCTTTTGTTACAGACATTTACAATCGCAACTATCCGAAAAAACGCCGAGGGCGGATTATCGGCTATCTTTTTACCATTCTCGCGCTTTCGAGTGTTATTTCAGGCATTATTTTTGGCCACATTCTGGACCGCGATCTCAATAACTACCGGTGGATTTTTGTACTAGGAGCGTTTGCTGCTTTTTTCTGTAGTGCGATTTTCCGACACATTCCCAATGGCCATGTTTTACCGGCCAATTCCCAATCACTTTTACGCTCCAACCTTTCAATTCTCTTTCACGATCGGCTATTCACGGCGGTCTTACTACTTTGGTCACTGATGAGTATCGCCTTCCAGATGACCTACCCGCTCCGCATCGAGTATCTCACCAATCCGCAATACGGGCTTTGCGTACTCCATAGCGACTATGCGTTGCTCATGATCACGATTCCGACGACGGTACGTATTTTGAGTGCATTTTTTTGGGGACGCATTTTCGATACGCAAAATTTTGCGGTGATGAAAATCCTCATCAATGCTGCGTTTCTGCTTGGGATTCCGCTATTCTTTTTCTCGACGAACTTCTGGGTGTTAGCGCTTTCTTCCGTATTTTTAGGTCTTGGTTATGGAGGCAATCTCACAGCCTGGCAGCTCTGGGTTACAAAAATTGTTCCTTCACCGGAAAAGCTTGGTGCTTACGTC
>CAMWJR010000087.1 GCA_947174645.1 uncultured Verrucomicrobiota bacterium
TGTTTGGGTGGCGATTGAAAGCCAGCGCGAGATAAATAAGGTTTGAAATACGAGAAAAACTTGTTTCAATGGCCGCATGGCAACAAAGGTAGCTATTAATGGGTTTGGGCGCATTGGTCGTCTTGTATTTCGGGCGATTGTAGACTCGGGGAAATTCGGGAACGAAATTGAAGTCGTTGCGGTCAACGACCTAGTTCCGGCGGATAATCTAGCGTACCTCCTGAAGTACGATTCGACGCAAGGGCGTTTTGACGGCACGGTTTTTGCGGAAGGCGAGAGTACTCTTGTCGTAAATGGTCATAAGATCAAATGTTTGGCGGTGAAAGAAGGCCCGACGACCTTACCGTGGAAAGATTTAGGTGTCGACATTGTGGTCGAATCGACGGGTCTCTTTACCAAGGACGAGCTGGCGGAGGGACATCTCCAAGCTGGTGCCAAGAAAGTCATCATTTCGGCTCCGGGCAAGGGAGAGCGCGTGAAGACAGTTGTGCTAGGCGTGAATGATCACACTTTAACCGCGGAACACAATATTGTTTCCAATGCCTCTTGTACGACAAACTGTCTTGCACCGATCACGAAGGTGATTTTAGAGAACTTTGGGGTTGAAGAGGGTCTTATGACGACGATTCACAGCTATACAGCGACACAAAAGACGGTTGATGGACCTTCGCGCAAAGACTGGAAAGGCGGCCGTAGTGCGGCGACGAATATTATCCCTGCGACGACAGGTGCTGCAGTTGCTGTGGGATTCGTATTACCTGAAGTCAAAGGAAAATTGACAGGGATGTCATTCCGCGTTCCAACGCCAACGGTTTCCGTCGTCGATCTAACGGTAAAGACGCAAAAACCGACGTCCTACGAAGCAATTTGTGCTAAAATGAAAGAAGCCTCTGAGGGGGAACTGAAAGGAATTTTGGGATATACTTCTGATGAAGTCGTTTCCTCTGATTTTGTTCATTGTGCGCTTTCATCGATTTTTGATGCGGGCTCTGGGATTCAGCTCAACGACCGCTTCTTCAAGCTCGTCAGCTGGTATGATAACGAATGGGGTTACAGTAACCGCTGTGTCCAGTTGATCTCAAAACTAGCGAAATTTTTGTAATTCATAACTAGGCAGGCCTCATGGTAAATTTGTGAGGTCGTGTTCTGACGGGAAACTTTCTGCACTGCGAAAAAAAGAGCGAGCCAATGGCATCCCCGTTTTGAGCTCGGGAAACCGGGAAAAGGCCCCTCAAGTATCAACACTTAGGCCCCGGGACAATGCTTGATGCCCCAGGGCGGCAGACCATAGTAGTGTAGAACTGGCTCACTGATTCTCTTGTTGAGATACAGGGACGTGGTCTACGACCGTTAGCATAGGTTCAGAGGCGTCCTTGCTTTTAAAGATTTCGACTTTCGGTAGTCCACTCTCTTCGTCGATTTTTGCGACAACAAAAGCTGGAAAGAACTCACCCGCTTGCCCTTCCCGCGTTAAATCAACACCACTGATTGCAATTGTGGGATAGGTTGGGACTACAAAGTTACCCATGCGAATAGTCCCACTGATGGATACCGTTTGAAATTTATGAGCCAGAACCCACCAATAACGCTTATAGGGGCGATACTGCGAACGAACCTCATCCTCATTATTACCGAACTCAACTCGAGAGTCGCTGACTTCCGCCCAGACCGTTTCACTTTCGTGACTCTCTGAGATTTTTGAAACAGCCGATTCAATCTGAACAGCCCGTTGTAATCCTCCGGAGGGACCGACATGTATCCTGATTTTCCGGCCAGATAAATAGAAAAATCGCGAAATTTCATTTTCAGAATCACCAACAAGAGAAACCTCTACGAGACCTTCAGAGTTACCTGCGATAGAGATGGATTTTACATTTTCAGGCCCCTTGCGTTCCTCTGTAAAAGAGAGATCGTCCCCTTCGAGAGTCACTTTCTGCCCCGTATAATCTTCTATGAAAATGACTGTTCGACGAGGATCTGCACGGTCCTGAGAAATACGAAACCGATGTATCTTAGTATCACCCAAGACAGTTTCTTCACTAACTCGATTGATGACAATACCTTTCTCGTCACTAGATTCTTCCACTTCAGGCGAGCTGCCGAAAGCGCCAGAAGACGAAAACACAGCCCCAATGGAAAGAATTGTCAATAAGTGTTTTAAGAAGCTTGAATGAATCATAGCAAAGGGAGTGTGGATTTAATAAAAATGGATGTCAAGATTATTCGAGAAAAGAGTTCTGTTTAGCTAGGGTGCTCGAGGAGGGACTCGAACCCTCACGCTTTGCAGCACCAGATCCTAAGTCTGGCGTGTCTGCCAATTCCACCACCCGAGCGAACGTGTTGCCGAAGCCTCCACATTTTTGTGCTTTTGTCGACGCTTTTCTGCGCCTCTTTTCAGAAAACAACTTTTTAAGGTCACTTATAAGTTTTGCTTATACTTTGTAAAACCGTTAAAAATTAGCTTGAGTCTTATTTTGTCGCCTTAACATTAGGAGATGTTCCAATAATGGAAACTTTGACGACAGTCCTGATT